>JAYUUV010000414.1:0-5602 GCA_043754695.1 Planctomycetota bacterium | reverse complement strand
CAGTGGCCGGCCGCCGACTTCGCGCACGAGCGGCAGTTCACGCGCGCCCGCGGCAAGCTCATTTCCCGTGCTCCAGCGCAGCGCCGCGGTAGTCTCGGCCGCGAACGGCGCCAGGGCTACCGCGCGGCGCTCGACACGCTGCAGCATCATTTCGCCGGGCGTCGACATGTCGGTCGTGCGCAGCGCTTCGCGCAGGTGATGGACCAGGAATCCGAACAGGCGCCGCTCGTCGCGGAAGCGCACCTCGGACTTGGCCGGGTGGACATTGACGTCGACTTGCGCGGGATCCATGGAGAGCGCGAGAAAGGCGACGGGCTGGCGGCCCTCGATCAGGAATCCGCGGTAGGCATCCTTGAGCACGCGCGTCAGGATCCTGTCGCGCAGCGGCCGGCCATTGAGGAACCACATTTGCCTGGCGCTGTCGTTGCGCGCAAGCCGTGGCGGAGCGACGAAGCCCGACAAGCGCAACGAACCGTCGCGGGCTTCGAGGGGTGCGAGCGCTTCCGAAAGTTCAGCGCCGAAAGTCCGGCGCACACGCTCGCGCAAATTCATGCCGGCTTCGACATCGAACAGCCTGCGGCCATCGTGCGTGGCGACGAAAGCGACGCCGAGATTGGCCAGCGCCAGGCGCTGGATCACATCGAGGCAGCGACCGAGTTCCGTGGCCGTGGTCTTCAGGAATCTGCGCCGCGCCGGCGTGTTGAAGAACAAGTCGCGCACTTCGATGGTCGTGCCCTCGCCGGCACCGGCCTCGCGAACGGTAGAGAGGCTGCCGCCTTCGTCGTGGATTTCGGCGCCGTGCAGTGTGCCGCGCTCGCGCGAGAGTAGGCGCACGCGCGCGACCGAGCCGATCGAGGCCAAGGCTTCGCCGCGAAAACCGAGTGTGGCGATGTGATCGAGATCGGCGACCTCGCGCAGCTTGGAAGTGGCGTGACTGGCGAAGGCAAACTCCAAGTCCGCCGCGCCCATGCCGATGCCGTCGTCCTTGACGCGCAGCAGCGAAACTCCGCCTTCGGCCAGGTCGATCTCGATTCGCCGCGCATCGGCGTCGAGCGCGTTTTCGATCAGCTCCTTCAGCGCCGACGCGGGACGCTCGATGACCTCGCCGGCGGCGATCTGGTTCTTGACCAGCTCCGGCAATAGCCTGATTCGCGAAGGCGACGGGCAGCTCATGACCTGCTCGCGGCACGCGCGCGGCGCCAACGCACGGCGAAGACCGCAAAGTCGTTTTCGTCGACCACATGTCCGCTGCGCGCCTTGCGTTCCAGGCGTAGCAGGTCGGCGGACATCGCGCGCCAGGCGCTGGCGTCGCGCGCTTCGAGCGCGGCCTGGAAATCGCGCATTTGGAACGCGCTGACGCCGGCCTCCTTGGCCGCCTCTTCAGCGGACTTCCCCTGGCGCACGCTCTCGCTGGCGAACAGCCCGCGGCGCACGCTCGAGCGCAAACCGCTGAACAGGATCTCGCGCAACGCGTCGGGTTTGACTTCGAGCTTGCCGTCCTTGCTCTTGAAACCGGAGTGGAACAAACCTTCGTTGCCCTGCAGCGACGCGCGCAGATCGCCGCGCGCCAGCGCAGAGGCCACGTCGAATGGCGAGACAGGCGCGGCGGCCTCGAGTTCGCGAAAGAAGTTCGCGCCGGAAGCGTGTCTGCACTCTTCGAGCTTGCTGTCGAGCGCGCAAAGATCGCCACCGACTGCGGCGACGAGCAGCACAGCCTGATCGGAAGTCACGCGCAGGCCAAGTTCCTTGGCGCGTGCCAGCACCCACTCGCAAACTTCGGTGCGCCGCGGATCGGGATTGCGCTCCCAGGGCGCGGGCTTGTCGTAGAGCTTGCGGAAGGACAAGAGACTTCCGCCACTGGACACGATCGCCTTGACCGTCGCGTTGTCGGCGCGCAAGCCCTCGGCGACGAGCACCACGCAGCCGGCTTTGGAGGCCAGGAATTTCGCGATCGCGCGCGCCACCGGGCGTTCCTTGCCGTCGTCCTTCTTGAGCAGGTCCTCGGGCGCTTGCACGATCACCAGACGGCCGGCCGCGAACAACCCTCCGCCGACGAGGTCATCCTGAAGGCGCAACGCATCGAACCCGGAATCTCGCGTGTCGTGGACGCAAAGCTCCAACTTCTGCGTGCGCGCGCTGGCTCGCAGCAGGTCCAACGCCGCGTTGCGGTAGAAGAGTTCCTCGCCGCGCACGACGTAGCCCGCGGCGAGTGCGCCGCCCGACAGGTCCGTGCGCAGCAACCTGAGAACCTCTTCGGGATGCGTTTCCTTGGCCACGGCGCGCCATTCTAGCCGGGCGCGCGGGCTCGCGAACTCACTTGTGCAAGTCGATCGCCAAGCCGACGAATAGTCCGATGCCGACCCAGCCGTTGAACGTGAAAAAGGCCAGGTCGACTCTGGACAAATCGTCCGCGCGAACGACCCGGTGTTCGAAAATCAACAGCAGCGCGGCGAGCGCGATCGAGGCGGCATAGATCCAGCCCAGATCCGCCCGCCACCACAGCAGGATCAAACACACGACCGTCAGCACATGGGCGAGCCGAGCCAGGCCCAGGGCTCGCCCGATACCGAAACGCGCTGGAATGGAATGCAGCCCGGCGCTACGGTCGAACTCGGCATCCTGGCAGGAGTAGATCAGGTCGAAGCCCGCGACCCAGCACAGCACCGCGGCAGCGAGCAGCAGCGGAATCACGGCTTCTGCATCGACGGTCCCGCGCAGGGCGAGCCAGGCTCCCAACGGAGCGAGCCCGAGCGCGGCCCCGAGCACAGCGTGGCACAGCCAGGTGAAGCGTTTGGTCCAGCTGTAGCCCAAGAGCAGCATCAACACGAAGGGCGAGAGCTTGCCGCACAGCGGGTTGAGCCTGAACGCCACCGCAATGAACAGCGCCGAGCTGGCGAGCACGAGCGCGCCCACGCTGCCGCGCGAAAGTATGCCGGCCGGCAATTCACGACGGCTCGTGCGCGGGTTTTTCGCGTCGATGTCGCGGTCGATCAGTCGATTGAAGCCCATCGCCGCCGTGCGCGCGGCAACGGCGGCGAGCAGGATCCACGCCAGACTTCGCAGCGGCGGAATTCCGCGCGAGGCGAGCCAGGCACCCTGCAGCGCGAACGGCAGAGCAAAAATCGAATGCGAAAAACGCACCAGACTGGCGTAGCTCTGCAGCTCTGCGATCGGACCCGCAGTCTGGTTCACGAGTCCTCGTGGGGCGCCGTCCCCGACAAGGGATCGCGCGGCGCAGGCGCGCCGGTGCCCGGCTCTTCGGCGGGCTCGAGTCCTTTCCAGCGCGCGCCGACCCGATGGACCAGCCCCAGCCGGTCGAGAACCTTCCCGACCACGTGCAGGACCAGATCTTCGATCGTCTTCGGCCGGTGATAGAAACCCGGGCTGGCCGGCAGGATCACGGCTCCCATGCGCGCCAGGCGCAGCATGTTCTCGAGGTGGATTTCGCTCAGCGGTGCCTCGCGCACGACCAGCAACAGCGGCCGGCCCTCCTTGAGCGCCACATCGGCCGCGCGTTCGACGAGGTTCGAGCTGAAGCCAACGCTGACGCGCGCCAAAGTGCCCATGCTGCACGGACAAAGGATCACTCCGCCGGTCAGCGAAGTCCCCGAGGAAGGCGGCGCCTCGATCGCGCTCGCGTCGAAGGCGCGCACTTGCGCGGCGATCTCAGGCCCCAGCCAGGCGCCAAGATTTTGCGCCAGCAACTCCCCATGGAGCCCAGCTTCGACGCCGAGTTCATGACGCAGGACCTTGCAACCTGCGTCGGTGATCGAGACATCGACCGCGGCTCCTGCGCGAACCAGAGCCGGGATCAGCGCGGCCGCGTAGGCGTGACCGCTCGCACCGGTAATGCCGACGAAGTAGCGCTTCATGCGAGTACGTCCGGGTCGATGCCGACCAACAGGGCCAGGTTGAACAGTCCGTGGGCCCAGGCTGCGACGCCCGGGCCTCGCCAACGATAGATCACGCCCAGCAGGAGTCCTGCGCAAATCAGCCAGAGGAACAACGCGGCTGAGTATTCGGCTCCGCCATCAAAGAGCCAATGCGTGAAGCGCTCGAAGTGGAAGCCGGCGAAGAAGGTCGCGGAACCCGCCAGCGCGGCGGCATCGGCGAGCCAGGAACCGAGCTTCTCGCCGGCGGAGAGCGCACGCGCCACGCGCACGAAAGTCCAATAGAAGAGCCCGTACAGACCGATACGAAACACCAGTTCCTCGTAGACCGCCCCGCCGAAGACGAATCCGGCGACGGCCAGCCCCTGCGGGTCGCGCGAACTGTCCCAGGCGACGTCGAGCCGATCCGTCCAGCGCGAGGCCAGTGCGGTCAGTCCGACCAGAGCCGGCCCCAGCGTCAGCGCGACCAGCAAACCCTCGAGCCAGATCCGCGCCACGAATTCGCGCACACGGATCCCATGCTGTCTGCACTGGTGCAGCGCGAGCACTGCGAAGGCAAAAAGGAGGCCGACTCGAATCCCGTCGGCGAAGCGGCCGAACGGCGCGAGCCACAATCCCAACACCACCTCCGCGGCATTGTGCCGGGCTCCGCCGAGCCCGCGCTGGCCGAGTTCGTAGCAGCAGAACATCGGCAGCATGGCGAGATAGGCCGGTGAAAGCGCGTGCCGGCGCAGTTCAGCGCTCTCCGCCACAGCCGGGTGCTTCTTCGCCGCCATCTAGTGAGCGGGTGGAACCTTGCCCCAATGCAAGCAGGCGATCCCGTGCGTCATCGTGCGAAAGCCGCATTCGACCAAGCCCACGGCCTCGAGCTCGCGCTGGAATTGCTCAGGTGCAGGCCAGGCCAGCACGGTCCGCGGCAGGTACATGTACGCGTCCACGTCGCGCGAGACCAGCCGGCCGAGCGCCGGAAGGACACGCGTGAAATAGAACCGATAGGCGCGGCCGAGCACGGGTCCGCGCGGTGTGGAAAATTCCAACACCAGCACCTTGCCGCCCGGCTTGGTGACGCGCGCCATCTCCGCCAGCCCCGCGCGCGCATCGGAGAGATTGCGAACACCGAAGGCCACGCTGGTCACGTCCGCGCAAGCCGAACGCAGCGGCAACGCCAGGGCATCGCCGTGGGCGAACACAGTCCGGTCCCTGGTGCGCGCAAGCTTCAGATCTGCGCGGCGCAACATCTCCGGCGTGAAGTCGACGCCGATCACGCTCGCGCCGCAGCGTGCAAAAGCAGCCGAAAGGTCGCCCGTGCCGCAGCAGGCATCGACGACCACACGTCCGGTCACGTCGCCTGCCGCGGCCACGGTCCGCTTGCGCCAGGAGCGATCGATCCCCAGCGAGAGCACATGATTCAGCAGGTCGTAACGGGCGCTGATGCGGCCAAACATTGCGCGGACTTGGGACGGGTCGGGCATCGTGGGCGGGAGAGAATGATAGCCGCGCCCCGGCCACGATCCTGTGCGTGAAAATGAAGCGGCGCCCGCGAGTCCATCCTCGCGAGCGCCGCCGTTCGAACTCTCAGGATGCGCGGCTTACTGACGCCAGTAGTCGCACAGGCCGGTGATGCCGGAGACAGGGATCGACTGGATTCCCGGCAGGTAGACGTTGGTGTCGAAGCGCCTGTAACCGGGCGAACTCACGTCGATGACATCGAC
>JAYUUV010000413.1:0-3767 GCA_043754695.1 Planctomycetota bacterium | reverse complement strand
CGCGGCCTGAGCCTGGCTCGAAAAGGCGAGCTTCTTTCCATCCGGGGAAAACAAAGGCTGCCCGTCCCAACCCTCGCAAGCATCGGTCAAGTTTTTCGGCGCCGCGACTTCATCGAGCGCGACGAGCCACAGATCCGAATTGGTCGATGTCGCCTGCACTTTGTCGCGATTGGACATGAACACGAACGAACGACCGTCCGGCGAGAAGTCGTAGCCGCGGCCGCCGCCGAGCATGAAGGGCGGACTGTCGAAGTTGCCGGGCGTCAGATCGCGCTCGATTTTCCCCGTCTTCGCATCGACGAGCAACACGTGACTCGCCTTGCCTTCGTCCCAGCTCGTCCAGTGACGGTAGAGCAACGTGTCGGTCCAGTGCACAGCGAGTTTGCTCTTCGCGCGCGTGTCGTCGCGCTGCGCTTGCGCCGCGCTCTCGAAGGAAATATCGGGCCAGATCTCGCTGGTCACTGCGATCCAATGTCCGTCGCGCGACACCACCGGGCTCTCGACACCGGGCGCATAGTCGGTCAACTGACGCGCTTCACCGCCGTCGAGCGGCATCGTCCACAGCTGACTCGACCCGCTGCGATTGGAGACGAAGACCAACGATTTGCCGTCGGGCATGAAGTGCGCGTCGCTGTCCGCCTTCTTCGTGCTGGTGAGTTGGCGTTGTCCGGACCCGTCGGCAGCGATCGACCACAACTCGCTCCACGACAAACCGGCGGCCACGTCGAAGCGCCGCACTCCGAACACGATCGTACGCCCGTCGGGCGAGATCGTCGGCGAGTTGACCTGAGCCACACCATAGACATCGGGGATGTCGAAGGCGCGTTTGTCCGAAGCTGCGAGCGTGCCGAACAGCAGGGCGAGGGCAGTGATCTTCATCCCGCGAATCCTACGCATTCGTCGCGCCGCACGGCGAGCGCTGCGCTCAACGACTCGAACGCAGCTTGCGTCGTGCCGGCTTGCTGCTTTGTCCGAGCATGTCCTCGAGCCGACCTAGACCGGCCAGCATGTTGTCCATGGGCGGTCCGAACGAAAAACGCATCCACGAGCGGTACGGCGACGCGCCCCGACGGCGTTTGCCGGGATTGACGTCGAAAAATTCGCCCGGGACGGTCAGAACCTTGTGCTCCAGCGCGCGACGGAAGAAGACCATCGCGTCGTTGAAGGGCGGCTTCAATTGCGCCAGCGAGCACCAACAATAGAAAGTGCTCTGCGGCTCGCGGGCGAAAGTGATCCCCATGCCTTTCAGGCGTTCGACCATCACGTTGCGCTTGCGCGCGAACATTTCGCGCACCGCGCGAGTCTCCTGATCGGCGCGGCCGGGTTCGAGCGCGACGAGCGCGGCGCGCTGCGCGATGCGCGAGGGACCGCCATCGATGGAGCTCGCCGTGCGCGCGAGCGTTTCCATCATGTTCGACGGGCCGATGGCCCAACCGACTCGCCAGCCGGGATAGCGAAAGCTCTTCGTCAAGCCGTCGATCAGGATCACGGGATCCTGCTCGACATCGTCGATGAAGGCCGCACCGCTGACAGGCCCCTTGCCCGGCGAACCTTTCGGCGTGTAGATGAAGTGGCTGTAAAACTCGTCGAGAATCAGAGTCAGCGATTTTTCGCGCGCCAGGGCGACGTGCTGTTCCAGTTCCTTGCCTTGAATCACATTGCCCGTGGGATTGCATGGATTGGAAAGCACGTAGGCGCCAAGACCAAGGTCCTGGACCTCGCGCGCCAAACGCGCGATCGGCACCGCGAAACCGTCTTTCTCCTGGGCGCGAACCGGAATCGGCGTGATGCGGCCGAGGTGCAAACCGAGCATGTCCTCGTAGGCGGTGTAGTCGGGCAACTGATAACCGACGTTGACTTCGCCGAGCGCCGCGATGACGCGCGTCAGCGCCAATCGGCCGCCCTGCGCGACACACACGTTCGCCGCGCTGTACTGCGAGCGTTTCCCGCGGCGGTAGAGCCGGTTGTAGTGGGCGGCGATTTTCGTGCGCAGTTCGAGCGTGCCGCCCAGCGGACCATAGGCGTGATCCTCGGGCTCGATCGTGACCGCTGAAATCCGCGGCGGCGCGCCTTCCATCTCGCCGATCTCAGGCTGGCCCTGGCCCAGGTTGGACCAGTCGGGTGCACCGTTGGTGAAGCCCAGCTTCGAGGCTTCGTGGACGACGAAAATGACGCCCATGAAAGGGACGTCGCGCAGGGCGTGTTGGGTCGGCGCGCCGGCCGGGGTTGTCTTCGTAGTCATGGAATGCAGAGTTTTACGAATCGCGCCCGACGACGCCAGCGCTCCTTGAGCTATTCACCAGCGCGCTTTGCGCTATTCGATCGAGCGCACACGCTCGCCGTCGGTCGTGACGCGGAAAGTGCGCGCCAGCGTGGTGGCGTCGGCGAATTCCTTGACGATCGCCTTCGCGTCGCGCTCCAGCACGCGCAACACGCGCACGCCGCTCGCGTCGCAAGCGTCGATCTTGGCGTGGCCCTTCTCCATGCGTGGGCGGCCGAGGATCCGGATCAGGCCCGGCTCCTGAGGCGCGGCGGACGCTTCGCCCAGGGCGAAGTAGGCGTAGGGCACGCTGCGCAGGTCGATTTTCAGGCGCTTTGAAAACTCGCGCCAGTCGGCCCGCGTGAACACATCGGGCGCGGGCCGCGCGAAGGAATGGCACCAATCGCGCTCGCGTTCCAAACGATTCAAGCCGCAGCTCTGGGAGTGCGTGCAGGGACCGAGCACCGAGTGGCCATCGATCAACTGATCGCGCACGCCCATCAGGGCGCGCGAAATGGCGCGCTCGCCGGGTTCGACCCAGATCACGGAGCGGGCACGCCTGGCCCAGCCGAGCAAATCTTCGAGCGTGGCGGAATCGAGTTCGCCGAGCACGTGGCTGACGAGCAGCACATCGAGCGGCTCATCAGTCGCGGGCAAGCCCATGGCGACGTTCGCGCGCGGCTCCAGCTTTTTCACTTGGTCCGCCGCGAAAATCATCGCCGCCTTCGACCTGTCCCACAGGTGGAAGCGCGCGCTCGCGTGCGCGCCGCCGGCCGCGAAAAATTCGCGCGAAGCGATCGCGCTGCCGCAGCCCCAGTCGAGCACGCTCGCAGCGCGCGGCAAACGCCCGCGCAGCGCAAGTTCGCCGAGCACCGCGCGCCACTTCCAGGCGATGCGCTGACCGAAAGTCGAATCGTAGAGTTCGCACAATCGCGCGCTCTCCCAGTAGTCGCGCGACGGCGTGCTCGCGGGCGCTAGAAAGCGCTCGCGCAGCCGCGCCAAAAGCTCCCATTCGGATTCGAGGATTTCCATTACTTGTCGTTGAACATGTGTTCGAGGCCGCCGGCGAGTTCTTCGCTCTCTTTTTCACTGAGCCGCGCGTCGGAGTGCATCACGGTGTAGATCCACAGCGGCATTTCACCGGAACGAATCTGGTCCTCGCACTCGTCGGCATTGCGCTGGCGAGCGTCGAACTCCGAGAAGTTGAGATGCTCGCGGCCTTCCACGACATCGTGGTACACCAACCAGGAGATCGGCGCGACGAACGAGTACCACGGCCACACCGTCTGGTTCGAGTGACAATCGAAACACGCGCGCACGGCGAGCTCGCGCGTGCGCGGCGAGTCCCATTTCGGCTCGACGTTGCCCGTGCCCGCGTGGTGGTCGCGTCCATAGGGCGCGAGCTGAATCAGCACGAAAAGGCCGGCGACGATCCAGCACAGCCGCTTGAAGACCTTCTTCATCGCGGCGGATGGTACCGAGTCAGGTACTTCCCCACCCTACCTTT
>JAYUUV010000412.1:0-4279 GCA_043754695.1 Planctomycetota bacterium | reverse complement strand
AAAGGTAGGGTGGGGAAGTACCTGACTCGGTATCTCGCCGCGCAGATAGAGTTCGCGGAAATGAAGATGACGGCGCTTGCCGCTCGAGGTTTTCGTCAGCGCGCCTTTTCGCAGCAAGAGCAGATCCTCGACAACTACGCCGACTTCGATCGCCAACTTGCGTCGAATCTCGCGCGCAAGTTCGGGAAGGCGCGATTGCGCTTCCTCTTCGACTTCGACGAGCACGATCAGCAACTCCGTGCCGCGTTCGACATCTTCGACACCGAAGATGGCAAAGCAGCCCTTGCGCAATCCGGGCAATTCGAGCAGCGCGTGTTCGAGTTCGCTCGGGTCGAGCTTCTTGCCCTGCAGGTTGATGCGCTCGCTGCTGCGGCCGGTCCAGAAGAATTCGCCGTCGCGCAAGTAACCCTCGTCGCCGGGAAAGACGAAGTCGCCGCGTCTCGTGCGCGCGGTTTGCTCAGGATCGTCGAGGTAACACTCGAAGTGGGCCTCGCCGCGCAAGCCGAGCTCGCCGACGCGACCGTCGGGCAAGTGTTGGCCGTGATCGTCGAAGATGCCCAGCTCCAAGCCCGGATAGGCGCGGCCGCAGCTGACGAACCACTGCGTGCGACGCGTCGAAGCGTCGGCGATTTGCGCGCGACCTTCCTGCTGCAGGCAATCGAGATCGAGGTGCTCGGCGACGAGTGGACCCGCGGCACTCGAAAACGTCGCGCCGCCGATGCTCTCGACGCAACCAAAGTCGGTCTTGCAGGCCGTCCAGCGCACGCCGTGGCGCTCGAAACGCGCGTGAAAGCGCCTGAAAGTTTCCAGGTGCACGCGCTCCGCCGCGTTCCAGAAACCACGCACGCGCGCGAGTTCGAGGCCTTCGAGCTCTTCGTCGTCACAGCGCGCCGCCGCGAGCGCGTAGCCGAAATTGGGCGACCATGTCTGCGTCGCGCCCGTTTCGTCGAGCGCGCGCATCCACAGCGCGGGCCGGCGCACGACATCCAACGGCGAAAGCAGCGCGAGCGGAATTCCGTGCACCAGGCAGGTCAAGAGATTGTTGACCAATCCCATGTCGTGATAGAGCGGCGTCCAATTCAGGTACACGTCGTCGCTCGCGAGCCTCATCCCGCGCGCCATGCCGTCGACGGCAGCCAACACGCGCGGTTGCTTCCAGACCGCGATGCGCGGGAAGCGCGTCGTGCCGGAAGTCTGTTGCAGCAACGCCATTGCACCGGCGCTCTCTGCGCGCGCGGGATCGACGTGGCTTGTGTGCCAATCGCCGCTCTCGGCAAGCAGGCGTTCGAAGCCGCGCTCGATGTGCGCCGAAGGAAACGCAGCCGCGAGTGCATCGCCGTGAGCTGCCATCGCGCGCGGCAGGATCACGACGCGGGCCTGCGCGCGGCGCACGACTTCGTCGAGGATCTTTGTCAGGCTCGAATTCACGCCCTGGATCGAGGGCGGCGCCGCGAGCAATGGCACCGCACCACAGAGCAACACAGCGAGCACGCTCGTCGCGGACTCCGCCGGATCGACCGACACGATCACCGCGACCTCGCCTGGAGCAAGCTTGCACTCGACCAGCTTCGCGGCCACACGCGCGCAGCGTACGTGCAGCTCGCGTCGTGTCCACCAGCGCTGCCGACCGTGTGCGTCGACGATCGCCAGGGCCGGACGTTCCGGCTCTGCTTCGAGCCGTTCGCGAATGCGTCGCTGCAGGGAGTCCGACACGGAGTTCAGCTCGCTTGCTTGCCGTGGATCGTGCGTGCGATGTGCAAGATCGAGTCGAGATAATCCACGCCCGCCTCGAAAGCTTCGAAGCGGACTTTGAACTTGCGTTCGAGGTCGGAAATCAAGGTCATCGTCCGGACCGAGTCGAGCACGCCGCCGGTCAAGAGCGGGGTCGAGTCCGTCAGCGCTTCAGGATCCGTCCCGCTCAGCACACCATTCAGCAGCACCTGCCGCACGGTTCGAGCGATCTCGGAGACATCCATATTCGAGTCGCAACCGGGGCCAGTGGTCAGGAAATCGGGCCCGAGGCTGCAATTCCATGCTAGCAGAAGTGTTGCAGGCGAATTTTTTCCGAGCAAAGGGGTTTGAACCGTCACATTCATGAGTTCCGCGACAAGATCTCGCGCATGAAGCGCTCGGCTCTGACCGGTCCGTCCGCTGCGATCGCCATGTTCGTCGGGCACGCACGAGCGGGCAATTGCCGTATTCCGTTCCCGTGCAGCGGGCCAAGGCTCGGCTGGATCATGGCGAAATGATCGCCTGGTTGGACCAAGGGTTCGCCTACGCGGATCTCTCGCCTGCTGCGCACGAAAACGCAGAGCCGCGACGAGAGAATCTTGGCCCATTCCTTCGGCACGCTGCGCAGCTGGCACTTCTGCTTGTCGCACTCGGCGGGCTCGAGATCGAAGCCGGCTTCGATTTGGGTTCGCTTCTGCCGTTGATCGGAGTCGGTTATGTCGTGCACGCCTGGTTGCCGGCGGCGTGGAAGCTGCCGTTTTTCCTGCTGCTCTCGCTGACTTCTTTTTCGGTCGTACTCGGGCCGGCGGCTTGCGCCACGGTCTTTGTGCTCGGGCTCGCGCTGATCGGATTGTGTCACCTGCCCTTGCGCATCGGTTGGCGCATCGCAGCGCTACTGCTTGCGGCGAGCGGCCTGACCTTGTTGCGCGGCGGCGTTTTGGAAGCGCCCTGGGCGCCGACGGTCTTGCCGATGCTCGGCTCGATCTTCATGTTCCGGCTCGCGATTTACCTGTACGACGAACACACCGGCCGTCGTCCCGCATCGACATGGATGCGGCTCTCGTATTTTTTCCTGCTGCCCAATGTGTGCTTTCTTTTGTTCCCGGTCATCGACTACCGGACATTTCAGCGCACCTACTACGAGCGATCCGCCCCCGCGATCCACGCGCGCGGCCTGCGCTGGATCCTGCGCGGTATCCTGCACTTGCTCGCCTACCGCATCGTCTGCAAATACTGGAATCCAGATCCTTCGTTGATCGTCGATCTCGTCGGCGTCACGCGCTTCGTCACTTCGAGTTATCTGCTTTACCTGCGCATCTCGGGCCACTTCCATCTGGTGATCGGCTTCCTGCATCTTTTCGGTTTCCATTTGCCCGAAACGAATTACGCGTACTTGCTCGCGACGAGTTTCAGCGACTGCTGGCGGCGCACGAACATCTACTGGACCGAGTTCATGAAGAAGCTGGTTTACTTCCCGGCATTCATGCGCTTGCGCAAGCGGGGGACCAGCTTCGCGATCTGCGTCGCGACGCTGCTCGTGTTCGTCGCGACCTGGCTGTTGCACGGGTTGCAGTGGTTTTGGCTGCAGGGTGAATTGCCCGTGGCGTCGGACGGCCTCTTCTGGGGGATCACGGGGTTGCTGACGCTGGCGAGCGTGTTGATCGAAGCCCGGCGCGGCGCAGCCTTTGGACGCGATCTTCAAGCTGGCTGGAGAGGCGCTGCGCGCGGCGTGTTGCGCGCCGCCCTGGTGTTCGTTCCCAGCGCCTTGATCTGGTCGTTGTGGTCGAGTCCCTCGCTAGCGGCGTGGTTCGACGTGCTATCGATGGCGCAGCACGTCACGTCGACTCAAGTCGTCTCGATTTGCGGGGCGGCGGCGGCGCTGCTCCTGGTCGCAATGCCGGCCGCGCGTTTCCTGCCCGAGCGCGCCTCCGCGACGGCGCCCGAACCTGGCCGCGCGCGCAACACGCTGCAGTGGTTCGCCTGTGCTTCGCTCGCGCTGATGGCCTTCGATCCGATTCCGGCGAGTTTCGGGTCGCGCGCACAAAGTGTGCTCGCCGCGTTGGTCTGTGAGCCGCCGCTCGATGGTGGTCCAGAGCGCGGCGGTCTCACCTACTACGACCACTTGCTCGACAATCGCCATGACCGGACATGGAAGTGGCGGCCGAGTGACGCCGATGGCGGTGAAACGCGGCCCTTCGTGAAGGCCGGATTCGTCAAGCAGGGACCGCCGCCGCTCGTCTGGGAGTTCCGACCGTTGTTGCGAATCAGGTTCGGGGACTACGTCTTCGAGACCAATCGCTACGGCATGCGCGACAAGGCCTACGCGCTGAACAAACCGGTTGGGACTTATCGCATCGCGGCCCTCGGTTCGTGCGTCGAGATGGGTGCCGGCGTCGACAATGCGGACATCTGGGACGAGCGGCTCGAACGGAGTCTCTGCAAGCAGCTCGGCCCGCGCACCGGCAGGACCTACGAAGTGCTCAATTTCGCCTCGCCTGGCAGCTCGCTTCTGAACGAGGTCTTCGTGCTGCACGAGCGGGTCGCGCGC
>JAYUUV010000411.1:0-12517 GCA_043754695.1 Planctomycetota bacterium | reverse complement strand
GCCTCGACTCCGCCGCACTCGCCGTCGGGCGAGGTGCGAAAGCGGCGGAGTCGAGGCTGGCTCCGTACCCCGTACCCCTGGCGAGGAGGGTTGCGGTAGACTTGACACCAACCTTGAAATGCAGGCCACCCCTCGCATCCCAGTTCCCCGCGAACAGCTAGCCGCACTCTGCCTACGGCATCACATCCGCAAGCTCTCGTTCTTCGGCTCGGTGCTGCGCGACGACTTTGGTCCAGCCAGCGACATCGATGTCCTCATCGAGTTCGACCCCGAGTTTCCCGTGGGTTTCCGCATCTTTGATGTCGAGCAAGAACTCTCGCAGCTTTTCGGCGGCCGCCGCGTGGACATCGTCAACCCGAAGTACCTAAACCGGCACCTGCGGGACCGCGTGCTCGCCGACGCGATCGTTCAGTATGCGGCATGACGATCTGGTGTACGTGCGCCACATGCTGGATCAGGCCGAGCTGGCCGTCTCGATGCTTGGCCACAAGACGCGCGCCGAGTACGACGCCGACGACACACTCCGACTTGCGCTGACTCACCTGGTCCAGACTTTCGGGGAGGCTGCCGGTCGCGTCTCTCTGACTTTTCGCGCACGCACTCCCGAGGTGCCCTGGGATCGCGTGATCGGCATGCGGCACCGCATCGTCCACGACTATCTCGACGTGGATTTCGACATCATCTGGGATGTTGTGAAGCAACACCTTCCCGCGCTGATCACCGTGCTGAGATTGCGCGTCATCCCAGAAGCCGACCGATAGGCTGTTCCGTCGGCTTGCCTCGATTCGACGTTGGCAGGCGTCGGGAATCCAGCTTGAGATCTGCTGCGCTAATGCGCGCCGGCCAAGCCCAGCGGAAAAGGTAGGGTGGGGAAGTACCTGACTCGGTACGTCGTTCGTCAAAATGCCGGTGTGCCTGGCGCGAGACCCGGCACCGAAATGGAAACGGAAGGCAAATCAGGCTCGGGCCTCGTGTCGGAGCCACGCGCGTCGCCGAAACTGCGCAAATCGCAGAGGGCTGTAATCTCGGAGGGCTCGCCAGCGTTATCAGCTGCGCAACGCTCCAATTCGCATGAACGTGTGGCCCAGCCCCCCATCGAGCTCCAGGAATGCATCGCGCGAGTTGCGCGCGGCGACCAGGCGGCAGCTCGGGATCTGGTCGAGCGCACGCACTCGCTGGTCCAGCGCTTGGTGCGCGCCCATCGCTCGCGCCGCTTCAGCGACGAGGACCTCGTGCAAGAGGTGTATTTGACGATGTTCGCCAAGCTCGATCGCTACAGCTCCCGCGACGGAATTCCGTTCGAGCATTGGCTGTCGCGTTTGACGGTGAACACCTGCCGCGACGCGCTGCGCGGAGAGCAACGCAGGCCGTGTTTGCCGTTGTTGCTCGACCAGGTGCAGACCTCGTTCGAAGCACTGAACGGCGCGAGCGAATCGACGCATTCGGACGCCGACGCGGCGCGCGAGTTGGTCGAGTTGTTGCTCGCCCAACTCGCACCCGACGATTCGCTGGTGCTGACTTTGCTCGACCTCGAACAGCGCTCGGTGGCCGAAATCGCGCGCATCACCGGCTGGAGCCCGACGCTCGTCAAAGTTCGGGCATTCCGCGCTCGTCGCAAACTCCGTGAGATCGCACAGCGGCGCGAGCCAGGAATGCCATGAGCGACTTCGACGCGCGTTGGCAGCAACTAGTCGCGGCCGCGCGCCGCAGCATGCACGACGGGCGCGCACTCGATCAAAGGCAGGCCGAACGGCTGGCTCAACTGGCGTTCAGCGCCCGAACGCGTCAACGCGAGACTGCATTGCAATGGCGCGGACTGGCGTTGGCCGCTGGTCTGTTCGTCGGCGCCCTGGCCGGAATCGGACTGTGCGCACAGTCGCTGGGCATGGCGCCCCGACTCGATTTCTCGCTGCTCGAACTCGCCAGCCTTCCGCAGCGCGTGCCCGCGATCGCATTCCTTCCCGCGCCGCCCGACGCAGAGTTTTTCGGCATGCCTGAACTCGCCGGCGCTTCGCCGGCGCCCTTGTTCTTGGCCCTGGATCGCATGCTCGTCCCTCGCAACGACCTGGAGACACTTCCATGATCATGGCCGACGTTCTGACCTGGTTTCTGATCGTGATTGGCAGCCTGATGGTGCTGATCGCGCACTGGCTCGGCGCCTTCGCGCTGTTCCCCGGAATGGTCGAGGCTTGCGGCGAGCGCTACGCGCGCCGACCGGTGGCGGCGACACTGCTAGGACTGGTGATTCTCGTTCCGCTCCTAGGGGGCGGGATCTTGCTCGCGAAGACCGCTCATCATCCGGCGATCAACATGGCGCTGATCGCCGGGCTAGTGATCCCCACGGAGCTGGCGATGTTGGGCTCGGCGGGGCTCGCGCTGCGCATCGGCGCGGGCTTGCGTTCGGCCGGCGATCTCGACCAGCCTTGGCGACGTGTGTTGCGCGGCGGGACAGTGCTCAGCCTGGCCTTCGTGCTGCCGCTGCTGGGTTGGTTCGTGCTGCTGCCCTGGTCGCTCGCCAGCGGCTTCGGCGCGGCGCTGCTCAGCTTGCGCGGCGGCCGCAACACGCAAGCGACTTTCTCCACCGAGCAGCGCGTGTGAACCACAGCAGGCGACAACTTCTCGCCGGCGGCGTCGGGCTGTTCTCCCTCGCGAGCTGCAGCCGCGACGAACTGTGGAGCGCGATCGCTCCGCGCGACGCGCCCGCGATCCTCACCCCGACGACGAATCCAGAACTCGATCTTGCGAGCCACGTTATTTTGCGAACGAGTTTCGGCATCCGTCCGGGCGATCGCGAAGCGCTCTTGATGCTCGCTCCGACGATGGAAGCAGCGGTCGATGCCTGGCTCGCCGCTCAGCTTGCGCCTGAGGCGATCGATGACTCGGCCTGCGATCATGCGCTGCGACGCTTCGAGACGCTGCGCGAACCGATCGGCGAGTTGTTCGAGTACCGCGAGCGCGTGCTGCGCCGCGAACTGGTTGGCGCGACGCTGCAGCGCGCTGTCCTGACGCGCCATCAGTTGCGCGAAGTCATGTGCCACTTCTGGAGCGATCACTTCAACATCGACATTTCCAAAGGCGAGTGCGCCTGGCTGAAGACCGCCGACGATCGCGAGGTCGTGCGCCGGCACGCGCTCGGTCGGTTCGAGGATCTTCTGCGCGCCTCGGCCAAGAGCCCGGCCATGCTCTGGTACCTCGACGGGCGCGTGAACCAGAAGGCCGCGCCCACGGACAAGCCCAACGAGAACTACGCGCGCGAACTTTTGGAGCTGCACACGCTGGGCGTCGACGGCGGTTATTCGCAACAGGACGTCATGGAGGTCGCGCGCTGCCTGACCGGCTGGACCGTGCGCGACCGCACGGGCTTCTTCAAGGGCCGCGTCGAGTTCCGCGCACACCTGCACGACGACGGCGAGAAACGGGTGCTCGGCGAGCGCATCGCGGCCGGCGGCGGCGAGCAGGACCTCGAGCGTGTGATCGCGATCGTCGCGGCTCATCCTTCAACCGCACGGCATCTGGCGCGCAAGTTGTGCCGACGCTTCCTGTCCGACGAGGCGGCGGGTCTGGGCGAGGTCGCGAGCGCGTTCACGAACTCGCGCGGCGACATCGCTGCGACGCTCGCGGCCCTGTTCGCGCATCCTGCCTTCCGCGATCCACAATTGCGCGGAGCGAAGCTCAAGCGACCCTTTCACTTCGTCGCTTCGTGCCTGCGCGCGACCGAAGCGAAGAGCGATTGTGGACCTGCGCTGATCGAATATCTCGAGCGCATGGGCCAGGCGCCATTCCAGCACCCGACCCCCGACGGCTATCCTGAGGGTGCCGCCGCGTGGACAGGCACGCTGCTATGGCGCTGGCGCTTCGCCGCTGTGCTCGCGAACGGCGAGATCGCGGGCACGCGCATCGACACGACTGCGTTGTCGCAACGCCTGGGCGGCGCCGCCGGCACGCTGGCGCAGTTTTTCGGGCGCGCGCCTGCCGCCGCCGAGCTCGAAGCCGCGAGCGCCGCCGGCGACGATGCGCTCGCGCTGGCCCTGGCCTCACCTGCTTTCCAACGCTGCTGAGTATGGGTCAGCGCACTCTGATCGTTGTCTTCCTGCGCGGCGCGGCCGACGGCTTGTCGCTGGTCCCGCCCGTCGGCGACGACGACTATCACCGCGCGCGGCCCACGCTGGCGGTCAGTGCGAAGCAGGGGCTCAAGCTCGATGGTTTCTTCGCGCTGCACCCCTTGCTCGCGCCGCTGCATCCGTACTTTGAGTCCGGCGAGCTCGCGATCGTGCATGCCTGCGGCTCGCAGGACGATACGCGTTCGCATTTCTACGCCCAGGATCTGATGGAGCGCGCCGGCATTTCCATCTCGGGCGGTTGGCTCGGACGATTCTTGCGCGCGCAGCTCGAAGCGGAGGGCGGCGGCTTTACCGGCGGCGCCCTCGACGCGCTCAGCGTCGGCACCGCGATCTGCGAAAGCCTGCGCGGTGCTCCGACGGTGACGGCGATGGAATCACTGTCCGATCTTGGCGGTGGCGCGGCCATGGGTCGGCTGCGCCAGCGATTGGGGTCGTTGTACGAAAGCGACCAGCTGCTCGCTGCTCCCGCGCGCTCGGCCCTCGATGCCAGCGCGCGACTGGCGCAGCTCGAGGATCAGGGCGAGCCGCCGCGACATGGGGCCGTCTATCCAACGGCTGCGCAGGACGGCGACGTCGCCGAGCATTTTGGCGCGCGCTTGCGGCTCGTGGCGCGCCTGGTCCACGGCGGTCTGGGCCTGCGCGCGGCCTGCGTCGACATCGAAGGCTGGGACAGCCACTTCGTGCAAAGCTCGCTGCTCGAGCCGCAATTGCGCGCGCTGGGTTCGGGCCTGGCCGCCTTTGCCAAGGACCTCGGACCGCAGCTGTCCGACACCAGCGTCGTGGTGATGACCGAATTCGGCCGGCGCGTGGGCGAAAATGCATCCCTGGGCACCGACCACGGCCGCGGCGGAGCCATGTTCGTGCTCGGCGGCGGCACGCGCGGCGGAGTCCACTGCCGCTGGCCGAGTCTGCGCGCGGAGGCACTCGACGGGCCCGGCGATCTGCCCGTGGTGCACGATTACCGCGACGTGCTCGCAGGAGTGCTCGCACGCCACGGCGCTGTCGATCTCGCGCGCGTGTTTCCCGATTGCGCGCTGGCGCCGCTGGGAGTGTGACCCAGTGAATTGGTGGGCCGCACTGGACTCGAACCAGTAACCTCCACGCTGTGAAGGCTAGGGATCCCACCGTCTCTGAGCAACGCAAACCTGGGGATTGGAAGGAACTTGCGTCAATCTAGCGGTGCACCTGGTCAGTCTCAAGAGGTCTCATCCACGAGCGCCTCCAGGCACTCGCAAGCAGGGCGTCGCGCAGAAAGTGTGGACGATCCACGAGTCGTACTGCGAGTCGCGCGCCCGTTGGTAGGCACGTGTTCATATCGCTCCGCGACTTCCGGTCAATGTTGACGCCTGCTTGTGTCGGGCGCCGATTAGGAAACCGTGAGTCCGAGTCCGAACCTGCTGACGAACAGCAATCTACGGCGGCGTCCGCCGAGGTGTCAGCAGATTCGTCACAACGCACTGCACAACGGCGTGCCGCCGCGTGCAGCTCCATGCGCATCGTCGAGGGCTACTCGGAGCTCGCCGCCATCGTTGATGCATGGCCGCATCTTCGGGCACCAGTCCGGGCTGTCATTCTCGGCATCGTCCAAGCCTTCTTCGAGCAAACCAAGGGGAGCGGACGACCCCGCAGAAAAGACGAGGTCGACTCCCGCCCGTAGGGCTCGATGCGCCGCTCCGAACAGCGATCGAGGCACCTGCAAAGGATCACTTGTCGACGTCGAGCCGGGGCTCGTGGCGCTCGACGAGAAAGCCTGCGGCCCGTTCGCGTCGCTGAAGAATGAGCCGGTGGCGCAGACGCCGTTTGCGAAGCTGCCGGCGCCGGCGGGCGTCGACAAGGAGCGCATCGCGCTCGCCTGGCCGCTGTTCCTCGCGCTCTCCAAGGCAATCGGCGACCTCGGGAAGATCAAGGACCGCGGGCAGCTCGTCGAGGGGCTCGCGCGCGTGCTCGATGCCAAGCACCCCGAGCATGCGCAGGCCGAGAAGCTCCTCGGCGACGTCGGCGCGCTCAAATCCGTGGAGCACGACGCCGCTGCCGTCTTCGCCGGCCTCGACGACAGCGGCTTGCTCAAGCTGCTCTCGAACGCATTGCGCGACTGATCAGGTGCGCTTCTTCGCGCGCTTCTTCTTCGTTTTCTTGGCCGGCGCCGGCGACGCATAGATGCGATGGCTCTCGTCGATGAACGCGCGCATTTCGTCCCAGTCGTCGACGTCGGCGGCGGCGATCATGATGCCCGATTTCTCGTAGGGGTAGCGCTTCCAGTGCGCGTTGCTCGCGAGCACTTGCTTGGTGTGCTCGGGCGCGAGGCCCAGCACGATCATCGTGGGGCCGCGTTTGTCGCCGCAGCTCGCGAACATCTTGCCGTTCGACTTGAACACGATCTCGCCGTAGTGCACGCCTTCGCTGGCGTCGGGGTATGCGAGGCAGACTGCGCGCATCCATTGGAGGGCGGCGGCGTCGGTTTTCTTCGTCATGGGTTCAGCCCGGGTAGGTGGTGCCGGTTTGGACGAAGCAGAGCGGGTTGCCCCACGTGTCCTCGACGTAGAACGAGCGCTCGCCCCACGGTCGCACCGAGATCGCGCCGCCGGCTTCGCCGTGCACGAGCTCTTTCGAGAGCCAGCCGAGCTTCTTTGCGCGCGCGTAGACGTCGTCGAGGTCGTCGACGAGGAAGTAGAGCGCCTTGGCAGCGGGATGCACGGGCTGGCACTCCACCACCTGCAACGTCACCGCGCCGGTCGTGAAGTACACGCGCGCGCCCGCTTGCGGTCTGCCCGCAAGGCCGAGCAACGAGCCCCAGTCGCGGGCGGCGGCGGCGATGTCGCCGACTTCCACGTTGATGCGGAACAGCGAGGGTGCGCCGTTCGGCGCCGGCTGCTTGGACTTCGGTGCGGTCTTCTCCTTCTTCTTGGCTGCCATCGGATCCTCCTGAGTTACACGGGCGATTTGAAAAACCATTCCATCCATTCGAGCGCGAGCTTCAGCCTTGTCTTCTCGATGCGGTACAGGCGCGCGCGACCTTGCTGTTCGTGCACGAGCAGGCCCGCCGACTCCAACACTTGAAGGTGCCGCGTCGTCGTCGGCCAGGCGTGCGCGAACATGGCGGCGATGTCGCCGGCGGTCATCGCGCCCCCCTCGAAGTTCAGCGTGTGCAGGATCCGTCGACGCGCCGGGTGGGCGAGGGCGGTGAACACCGCTTCGTAGACGTCTTCGTGCTCGGGCTGCTTCTTCGAGGGCAAGGGAGGATACTTAGCGTGGCAGCTAAACGATGTCGAGTGATATTTAGCACGTTGGCTAAATTTCTGACCGAATTCCCCTGCGGGCCCACCCACTCTCGTAAAGCGCGGCGCAGCCACCCCCGGCGCACACGATTCCCGACTCACGCCGGGAAACGCCGGCGCGACGCAAGATCCACCACCGTCCCGGTCCCGCTCCCCGACGTGGAAGACGGGCTGCTCGAGCTTGCGGCTCCCGCGCACGACCGCCACGTGGTCGACGGGGCGGAAGCGCCGCCTGAGCAGGGCGTAGCTCCGTGCCTATGCCCACGAATCCGCCCTTCTTCTTGAACGTGGCGAGCGCGCGTGCCGCGCCGGGGTCGGGGAGAAACGCGCGCTCCTCTCATCGTTCATTCGCTCCACCGTCGGGGTGGAACGGAGTCTAGCAACCCCCGATGGTGGAACTCAGTCTTGGCATCCAGGTCGCGGTCCCGCTTCGCCGTTCCATGCGTTCCACCCCCTGTTCTGGCACTTCGCTGAGTCGAGGAACTGACAAGTAGCAGCGGTCTTGAGAAACCGCGAGCCCGAGTCGAAAGCTGCGGGTACGTGAGCGTTTGCGGCGACGACTTCCGCGCTGTCAGCAGATTCGTCACAACACCCGGGCCGGCACTGGTGGCGAGCACCGAGCTCGACAGAGCGCACGAGCGTTCACCCTGGTTGCATGAACCGGCAACTTCCATGTAGATGCGGTGGAAGTCGCCTGTTCAGTGTTGAGGCGTGCCCTGCTCGCAACCTCCGTCCAACCAACGCCTTCGCGCGTTGTTTCCCCCGAACATCGGCGTGGACACGCCGATGGACGTGTGGACGTCCACGCGCTCGAAGGGACGCGCCGCGAACGAGTCGCTCAGCGCAACTTCATTGCCGAGAACGCGTTAGATGGTGGGCCGCACTGGACTCGAACCAGTAACCTCCACGCTGTGAACGGCACCGAGGGGAAGCCTGACGACTCGGCCAAGTCAGGCCAAGTTGGTGCAAGTCAGGACAGCGTTGGGGCTTCCGACGATTCGGTTGGATCGCGCGGACTTTGGTGAAGGACGCGATCCGCCACGTCGGGACACCAATGTTGGCAATAACTTGGCAATCGCGAAGGCGCCCAAAATTCCTCGGCGAGCCCCGCGCGCGATACGACATCAACGGGTCGGAGCGGGACCGTAGCGACAGTTAGAAACCACATCGGCGGCCGATCTGCCCCACGGAATTGCGCGCGAGCGCTATACTCCAACTTGCGCGCACCCGCCGCACTCGAATGATTCCAGCGTTCGGCATCGAACCGTATCGGCCGTCAATCCAGTTGCAGAGGTCTCGCAATGCTCCATTCCGTGCAACGTCTGTTCGTTCTCTTTCTGCTCACACCCGTCTGCATCGCAGGCGCCACTGAAATCGCGGCGGCGCAGTCCGGAGTCGTGGCGTGGGGTCGCAACATCGAGGGCCAGTGCAACGTGCTTGCGTTGCCCGTGGGGCTTTCCTACGTAGAGGTCTCAGCTGGTTTTCAAGACACGGTGGCGCTCGTGAGCGATGGGTCGGTAGTCGCGTGGGGCCGCAACGATTTCGGCCAGTGCAATGCACCGCCCCCGCCCACGGGCTTGTCATATGTCGAGGTTTCGGCAGGCGGCTACCACTCGGTGGCGCGCCTCAGCGACGGCTCGGTTGTGGCGTGGGGATACAACGTCGACGGCCGTTGCAACGTGCCCGCGCTGCCCGCTGGCTTGTCATACGTCGAAATCGCGGCGGGCGGAGGCCATACGTTGGCGCGCCTGAGCGATGGCTCGCTAATAGGCTGGGGCTTCAACAGCGATGGGCAGTGCAACCCACCGGCACTCCCCGTGGGTTTGACATGCGTCGATCTCGAAGCGGGTAATGTTCACTCACTTGCGATTCTGAGCGACGGCTCGGTCATGGCCTGGGGCCGCAATGTCGAAGGCCAGTGCAACGTTCCGCCTCTGCCTTCTGGCCGCTTGTACGTCGAGGTCAAAGCTGGATGCGACTACACAGCGGCCCGTCGCAGCGATGGCACTGTCCTGGCCTGGGGTAGAAACGATGTAGGCCAGTGCTCGGTGCCCGCGTTGCCTCCGGGACTTTCCTATGTAGAGATCGCAGCCGGGTTTGCCCATACAGTCGCGCGGCGAAGCGACGATTCGCTGGTGGCCTGGGGCGAAAACTCCTCCGGCCAGTGCAACGTACCGGCCCCGCCTCCGGGCCTGTCGTACGTGCAGGTCGCGGCGGGACTTGACCACACCGTCACGCGCGTGGACTATCGGCCTCCTACCACTTACTGCGTCTCGAAAACCAATTCGCAGGGATGCAGTCCGTCGATCGGCTACCTGGGTACGCCGTCACTTTCGGCGCCCGGTGACGACTTCCATGTGACCGCAAGCAACGTCCTGAACCGAAAGGCGGGCCTGATGATCTGGGGCGCACTTCCCGGATCAACGCCGTTCAGCGGTGGGACGCTCTGCATTTCGCCTCCCATCACCCGAACTGCTGGCCAGAACTCGGGTGGAACGCCAGCGCCCGTTGTCGATTGCTCTGGCCTGTACTCCTATCACTTCAGCCAAGCCTATATGCAGGCGTTCTTCCTCGGCGCGGGGCAGGCGATTTGCGCTCAGTACTGGTCCAGGGATCCTGGTTTTCCTGCACCGAACGCGGTCGGCCTTACGAATGCCCTGAGGTTCACGGTCGTGCCTTAGGTACTTGTCTTCTTGGCTTGGGGCTTCGGGACTCCGCACAAGGTCGGACTGGAAATTGGGGGCTCTCTCGCGCGACTTCGCACTAACCCTAGTAAGGTTTTTACTGAAATCTGAGCGACTATCTTCGCTAAGGTTTTTGTCGATGGGCGCGCGCATATAAGTAGTTACGGCGCGGGGGAATCCCGGAGAATTCCCGTAACGATTGGGGGCGTAACGCATTGCGCCCGGGCGCGCAAGATCGGCCGCGAGAGACCTGTAGCCACCAAAGGTCGAGCTTATAGGAACGGTCGCGAGCACGCTGAGCGGGTGACCGGAGGTCCTGTCGCCTTGGAGCGGGTCGCATCAACCGGAGGCACATCGGGCCTCCCCCGAAGAGCACTATCTGTTTTTCAGATCTACGGTTTGAGTGAAAGGATAAAATTTATGCTAGGTACAATTTCTTTCGGGTTCTCCGGCCAAGTTCAGAATAAAACTTATGTCCGTCAGCGGCTTACCGCTCGACGGGAACGGTTTATCTGGGATCGTGATCGAGATATCGTGGTGGTGTATTGGGTCGAAGGAAAACAATTGGTCGGTGTGAATGTCACGAATGGAAGAAAAGAGCCGGAATCGATCAGCCATGTCTTTGAAATCCCAGGAGCCATGATTACTCTGGACGAGTATTATCGGTTTTTAGCTTTCGCGAGAAACCAAACGGCCACCGGAGCGGGTGGCTTGCCCGAGTCAAGGGACTCCTGCGGATAGGCAGCGGTGGTGAGGTAGCCAAAGTCGCTCTAGCCATCAAATCGCCGTCAGAACTGCTTCAGCAATGGCCAGGTAGTGTTCGTGATCATCTGCGAATTGCTCTGGAATTCTGTGAACGCCCAGGTGATCCGGATCGGAAGTTGTCATTAGCGGCTGATAGCTCGCAGCGCTGCGAGCTTCGTTGTTGAGGGAGCTCCGGGACCTCCCACCCCGGACCTCCTCCGATTCTCCAGCGAGCGAGTCCAGTCTTTGGAACTCGGCAAGCTGCGCCTCGGTCGTGATCACGGCTGGGATCACATAGAGCGGTATTCGGTGAGCTGCAGGATCGCGGAACCTGGCTAATTCGGTGGCCCACGTGGCATGCGAGTGCAGCGACGTGGCAAGCGGCGAGTTCTTGAGGCGAACGACCGCACTGAATCGCTTCCCCCATAGGTTGCAATCTCCCCGCCGCTTAGGCGAGAGCTCATTCACGTCACCTAACAGCTTCCATTCGTACTGAAGGCACCACGCGAGATTATCGAAGGCACCGCGCAGGTTCAGGTAGTAGGCATTCAAGTGAATGGCTGCCTCTGTCGCCGCGTATGGATCCAAGGGTCGTTCCCGTTCCTCCACGATGATGGACTGGAGACGGAACCGAGATGTCTCAATCATTCCATGCCGCCTCCAGAACCCTTCCTTGCAATGACGCCGAGCGTTAGCGTCTTGCAGGGTGTTGTTCTTGCTGAAGGCAAGGTATTCGATCTCGCCCTCCCGACGGACGAACTCGGAGTCTGAATAGAATGGCGAGGTACTCTCGGTCATAAGTAGTGCGAACAGGGCACGTGAATGAAGATCATCCGGCCGACTTCTGCGAGCCACGATGCGCAGCACACAGACCGGTCCAGAAGGACTCGTATGGCATCACAGCTTCATGCTTCGACCGCCAATGAGCATCGACTCCGTCCCAGCCGTTGCCCTTGAAGACATGGCCGCACTCGGGACACTTTCGCGCGCCATTGGTGGGGAGATCACGCGCACAACAACGACATGAGTCCGCCTTCATCATCACCTCCCTGAGGACGACCCGATTGCCTGGGCGGCACTCGGCCCAGGACCTGCGGTCATCGTTGGCTTGGTCGCTTTGGCCGTGCGCGTTTTTCGGACGACCTTCTTTTCTCGCCCCTTCACGCTTGTAGCTTTCTTCGCCGGTCCAGACCGCTTCGCGCCCGAGCCGAGATGGTACTTCGTTCCGCGCCGCTGCCCACTGCGCTTGACTGCCTTCGACTCGAGCAGCATCTGCGACGGCCGCGTGAGCGACGCTGTGTCAGTACCCAGCGCCTTCGCGATCTCATCGAGCCGCTTGCCGTCGTTCGCCTTCACGTAGGCGAGCATCTTGTCGGCCATAGCTTGAGCGTCGGCAGCGGAACGGCGAGCTTGGCGTCCACCGCGAGTCGGACGCGATGCGCTGTCTTTTGGCGGACGGCCGAGGCCGCGAGTCGCTCCCTTGACGCGCGGGCGACCTGGGCCACGACGCGCCGGAGACGCGCCGCCTCCGAGTGCGTCGCGCACAGCTTCCAGTGCGGCGACGCGCACCAGATCCGAGATCTCGGTGATGAAGGTGTCAGGGGACGGTGTATCTGAGCGCTTAGGGGACGGGAATTGTTACGCACCCTCCCTGCCCTGAAGCGGCGGTACGGACTCTCTTCTCGGACCGGCC
>JAYUUV010000410.1:0-6697 GCA_043754695.1 Planctomycetota bacterium | reverse complement strand
GCGGACGTGCCGCAAGCAGCGTCGGCGGACTCGAGTGCCGCTGATGCAACGCCGCATGCAGGGTCAGGACAACAGCCGGTTTCCGACGCTGCCGGCCTGCGAACGCCGCCCTCCGACAGCGCCGCTGACTCGACACAGGTTTCCGCGCGCCCGCGCGGTGTCGTACTCGACGCGGAAACTCGCGAGCCGTTGCCGGCCTATCTGCTCGGCGTCCATTCGCCCGTCAACAGGGCGAACACCAAGCTCGGGGCGACCAGCGGCGCGCTGGGTGAATTTCAATTCGACACTGAACAGCCGTTTGGAAAATTGCGCTTTGAACTCATCGACGATCTCGGACTTCCCTTCCGCAATCGCGAGTACATCACCAAGGATTTCATGCCGGGCGCGAACACACACGCGCCGGCGCCGATCGAGTTGTTGGCCGTGTGCGGACCGACATGTTTCTTCGAACTCGAATTCCCGGCGGGACTAGGCTTCGCGGACTTCGACGTTCGACTGCTCAGCGGCCGGCCGTTCGCGGGTTCGTTCTATGCGCCGGACTCTATCCACGCGGCGTTGCGCGCGCCGAATGCGGCGACCCTGCACCCACAACTTCCGTGGGTGCGCTTCGGCGTGAAGCCCAATCTGCTCGGTGTGGGCTTCGTCGAACTGCGCTCGAGGGACGGTGGTTGGCACGGGGGCAACTGGATCGAAAACCCGAAGGGCTTCAACGCGGATCCGCTCAAGATCGCCTTCGTGGGCGCGAACTGGCTCGTCGCACGCGTTCCGATTCCAGCCGACGCCACGGTCTTGGGAGCGGCGTTCCGCTTGATCGAACATTTGCCGGAGGGTTCGAAGCAACATCCAAGGAAGTACTCCGCCTCGTCCAATGCGGAGGGCGAATTGCGCTTCGATTTCCTCGAACCCGGAGAGTACCGCCTGTTCACCCACAGTCCTGACTGGTTCCCGTTCGAGCGCGACATCCGCATCGTGCCCGGCGCAAACGACTTGGGCACGATCACTCTCGTGCCGCGGCCGCAGGTCGGCTCGATCCGTGGCACGATCGAATCGAGGAGCGGCAAGTACGAAGGCGCCTGCCACATCAGCCTGTCGAACACTGCTTTCGAACACGATGCGCTCTTCGACCACAGCCTCGACTTCGAGGACGACGGCACGGGCCGGCTGGTTGCGGCTTTCGAGTTGGAGAACGTCACTGCCGGCGAGTGGTTTCTCTACGTGCATTGCCACGACGGTTTCGTGCACACGCAATCGCTGCGCACGGTGGTTGCACCGACCGACGACGTGCACATCGTGCTCGAGGATCTTTCTGCGACGCTCGAGATCGTGCTGCTCGATGCGACGAGCGGCGAACTGCTCGGCGAGGACAGCGCCGTGACTTGGCAGGTCGGCGAAGCCTTCGATCGCGTGGACGGGCCGCGCGTCCAACTCGATCGAATGCCCGACGCGGCCGAGCGGATCACGTTCCTGGCCGAAGCTCCCGGGTACCGGCCGCGACGCGGAACGGGCGCGGATTTCGAACACCTTGCGGGCAACGAGAACTCGGCGCCGAAATTGCGCGCCGTCTGCAAACTCGAGCGCGGCTTCGGCGGAGTCCTGCTCGTGCGCGACCGCTCGAGTGGAAGCCCGATCGAGGACGCAGAAATCTCCATCGACGGCGCGCTCGCCGGGACGAGCAACGCCGACGGCGAATTCTGGATCGAATTGAAGGCGCCTCCAGAACGCATCCGCGTCGCGAAGGCTGGCTGGCTCTGGGTTCCTACCGACAACGTCGATTCCAAGAGCGGACGACTCGGCGACGGACCGGAGTTCTACGCGGCCATAGAACGGCGCTAGTCGGCGCGGCGCTCAGCGAGCGATGTTTGCCGGATCGATTTTCGCGAGCCTGCGCAGGCGCTCGACATCGACGTGCTCCACGTAGTCGATCAGGTTCTGCCAGATCGCGTGGAAGCCGTACCCGCCGTCGACCATTTCGCGGATCGCATCTTCGCGACTCCAGCCCTCGATCACCATGCGCTCGATCGCGATCATCATGCCCGTGCGATCGGCTCCGTGCTGACAATGCACGAGCAGCGGTTGATTGGCCGGGTCGCGCACGATGCGCAGGAATTCGACGACGTCTTCTTCCTCGGGATGCCAGGACTTGAACGAGATGCGCTTCGCGCTCAACCCGCTCCGCTTCGGAATCGAGTCCGGGTGAAACGCTCGCAGCGAGAGCACCGTGCGGATGCCTAGTTTCTCGAGCGAATCCCAGCCCTCCGCCGTCGGCTGGGCGCTGCGATACAGCATCGGCGTGACACGGTGCAGATTGGGCAGTCCGGGCCTTTCAAGCGCTTGTGCCCAGTTCGAGTCGCGAGCAGTGGCTTGGGCAGGTTGCCTCGGCTCGGCCACCGGCCCTGTCGCGCCCAAGTCGCGGCCTGGAGTGCCCGTGTCTGCCTGCTCCAAAGCCCGCTCTGGACTCGAGCAGGTCGTCAGTGCGCTGCCGAACGCCATCGCAAGCAGCGCCAATGCGGCGAATGCGCGCCAGTTCCGCGACAGGCTCCAGTTTGCGGCCACGAACCCAGCATAGCGTCACTCCGCAGTCTGCGGGTCCGTCCTGCGCAGGTCGGCGAATGGGACGCCAGGCCCCGCAGGATCAGGCTGAGTCATCGTTCTGCAATCCGAGCAGATTGCAGACGAGTGCAGCGCGCGAAAGCGGCGGAGTCGAGGCTGGCTCCGTACCGTTACGGCACTGCGTACTCGAACGCGTCGGACAACGTCGAGTCGAACGGCGCCGGGAAGCCCGGATCGCGGCCCCAATATTGCGTGTCGACGGTCGTGCCCGATGTGCGCAGGAACGCGGCGGGTGTGCCACCGAGCAGACCCTGTGCGAACGAGTTGAGGTCGAGCGCATAGACTCCCGAGCAATCGCTGATCGGTGCAAGCGTGCCGCCGGAGTTCACGGCGACGCTGCGTTTGATCGGAGGCTGAATGCACAGGATTCCGCCCTGGAACGGCGTCGTCGCGCGCCCGCTCGATCCGTACAACAAGAGGCCTGGCTTGTTGTTGCGCACCTGCGCGGCGCTGATCGTGAAACCGCTCGTGGCCGTTGAACTCGGTGTTCCGCTCGAACCGATGCTAGGCGTGCAGCCCAGGGAATTGTTCTTGGCGACGCAGTACACACCGGGATTTCCCGCGTTGATCACAAAAGTCCGAAAGCCGATGCGCGTGCCGCAATCGGTGTAGCAGCCCGGCCCGTTCTTGAAAAGGAAACGCGAATAGAGTGGCGGCGCGGGCGGCGGCGTGTAGGTTCCGAAGACACCGCTGACCGGGGTCACGCCGGAGCCCGTGACATCGATGACGAAGAGCGTGCCGGGAGCCTGGACGATGTTCGCCTGAGTGCAGTCCACGAAGAATTGCTCGGGACCGGCGATCTGTTTGGTTACGACCGAGCTGAAGACCGGCGCGACCGTGGCCCAGCCGGGGCCCATGCGCACGCGCAAGTCGAGCTGCGCGCCGACCGCACCATTGAGGCGCAGTTGAATGCCTTCGAGCGTTCCGCTCAGCCCGGCGCGGACTTCCTGTTGCCAGACGGTCCCGGGCGTACTCGTGTCGAGCAGCACTTGCTGCGGCGGACCGCTGCCGTAGGGACTGTATTGATCGAGGACGCCGGTCTGGGCGAGCGCGGGCGAGCCAAGCGCAAGCAGGGCGCTCCAACGAACGAGTACTTCGCGACGAATGACCATGCCGTGCTCCTCCTTCATCCTACGACGCTCGCCACAAGACGGCGGGCCTTGGTTGCATGGCTAGCAGCGCAGGCGTGAGTTCCTACAGGGACGGACACGAAATCAGTTCGCCCGCAGCCGAGCTCACTGCTTGGCCTGGCGGTCTTTCGCCGCGATGCGCCGTTGCATCACAGGGCCGTTCAGCGCGCGTAAGGCGTCCTTTCCTACCCAGCGCGGCGTCGCTTCCTTGGAATCGGCCAGCCGCCGCGCGACGTCCAAGGCGGCCGCGTGCAGAGTCGAACTTCGTCCACCGATCGTGCGCAGCGCCCAGTTCGCTGCCTTCTTGACGAAGTTGCGATCGTCGAAGGCGCCGCGCTCGATCAGGCGCAAGCCCTCGAAAAACGGTTCGTCGGCGGAAGTCTTGTCGTGCAGCGCGATGGATGCGAGCAGCGCGAAGCCCGCGCGCTTCTCGAACTCCGCACGTCGCTCGCACCACTTGACGACTTTGCCCCACGCGTGCGGCGATCGATCGAACAATTTGAAACACGCGGTGTCGCAGATGGCCCAGTTGTCGAAGTCCTTGGCCCAGCGCTCCATCTGCGCAGGCGTGACCAGCTTGGGATCGTCGACCAAGGTCGCGAGCATGCGCGCCTCGTAGCGTCCGTTCTCCCACAGCGCGAGCGCAAGTTCATGGTTGCGCCCCAGGCGCTTGGCAAATGCATTCAACTTCGACATCGACACGCCGAAGGGCCGCTCAGCGACGATGCCGTAGCGCGCAAGACCGTCGCGGTACTGCTTGGAGCCGTTTCGCTCGAGCCAAGCGATTGCTGCCTGCGTCTCGTCAGCGGCCGCCGGCGGCAATTTTTTCCTGGTGGCCTTGGCAGACGGGAGTTTTCGCTGGGTAGGCATGACAAGCGCGACGTTCGAAAGGGAGCGCCAAGGATAGCGCGCCCGAACCCGTGGCGCCGCGAGCAGCGAACGGCCAGGGGCGTACGAAGCGCGAATTCTGCCGGCCGGTTACGCTGGAGGGATTGCCCCCATCACTCCCATCGCCCCAATCTTGATGTCCTACTTTCGCGGCTCCTCGCTTTACGTCATCGCCTGCGCGGTGACCACGCTCGCACCAGAATCGGGCGCGCAAACCACGCTTCGTTGCAGCACGTCCTCCAACGGCGTGCAGGGCAACAAAGAAAGCAGCGTGCCCAACTTTCGCGGCCCACATCCGAGCGCTGACGGCCGCTTCGTGACCTTCTTCAGCAAAGCCTCGAATTTGGTCCCCGCGGACACCAACAACGCGTACGACATCTTCGTCAAAGACACGCTGACGGACGTCACCACGCGCGTCAGCGTGGCCACGGGTGGTGGCGAAGCAGACGCCGAGAGCCGCGATCCGCGCATTTCTCCCGACGGCCGGTTCGTCGTCTTCGGCAGCTTCTCGCGCACGTTCGTCGTGCCGCATTTCGCTTCGAGTCAGGACATCTTCGTGCATGACCGCGCACTGCAAACGACCGTGATCGTCAGCGTGCCGTCCGCGGGCGGCCAGGCGAATCAGAACTGCTCGCACGCGGACATCAGCGACGACGGGCGCTGGGTGGTCTTCGCCAGTGGTTCCACGAATCTCGTCTCTGGCGACAGCAATCAGGTGAGCGACATTTTCCTGCGCGATGTGCTGCTCGGCGTGACCACGCGTATTTCGCTTGCAGTCAACGCCGGGCAAGCCGACCTCGAAAGCCGCTTTCCGGATCTCTCCGGCGACGGCGGCGTGTGCGTGTTCGAGAGCATGGCGACCAACCTCGTCGCTTCGGACACAAACCCAGCCAGCGATATTTTCCTGCGCGACCTAGGCACGGGTGTCACTGAACTCGTGAGTCTTTCGTCCGCGGGCACGCAAGGCAGCGCCGGCAGTTTCGCCCCATGTCTTTCGCGCGACGGCCGCTTCGTCGCGTTCCACAGTTCCGCGCCCGATCTGGTGCTTGGCGACAACAACGCGGCAGCCGACATCTTCGTGCGCGACCGTCAGCGCGGCACACTCGTGCGCGCAAGTGTCGACAGCCACGGGGCCGAGGCGCTCGGAATCAGCGAAGATGCCTCGATCAGCGCCGACGGTCGTTGGATCGCGTTTGCCAGCACGGCGGAAAATCTGGTCTCTAGCGACAACAACTTCGTGTCCGACGTTTTCCGCCGCGACCTGCTGCACGGAAGCACCGAACGCATGAGCGAGCCTGCGCCGTCAGGTCAGGGAAACGCGGCTTCACTGCTCGCCACGCTCAGCACCAACGGTGCGCACGTCGCTTTCGCGAGCCACGCCTCGAACCTCGTGCCCGGCGACAGCAACGCGAAAATGGACGCTTTCCTGCGCACGCCGCCGGCGGGCGCGGCAAGTTACTGCACGGCCAAGCTCAATTCACTCGGCTGCCTGCCGGCAATCGTTTCCAGCGGCAATTCAAGTGTTTCCGCGACTTCGGGTTTCGTGGTCAGCGCTGCCAACGTGCTCAGCCACAAACCCGGGCTTTTGCTCTACGGCGTCGACGGTCCGAGTGCCCTGGCCTTCCAGGGCGGACTCTTGTGCATCGCAGCGCCACTGCGCCGCACTCCGGCGGTCAATTCCGGCGGCACGCCCGCGACGCTCGACTGCTCGGGACTGCTCTCGATCGACATGAATGCCTTCACGGCGGGCGCGCTCGGCGGCAGCCCCGGGCCGGAGCTCAGCGTGCCCGGCAGCTTCGTCAACTGCCAGTGGTGGAGCCGCGACAATGGCTTCGCCGCGCCTTTGAACACCTCGCTCTCGGACGGACTGGGCTACATCGTCGGGAACTGAGCGCGCCACGGCTGGCCCGCGCTAGCGGGTCGCATCCGGCTCGTCGTCGCGATTCCGTCCGCGCGGTCCGGCGGACGCTTTGCTCCCCGCCGCGCGGTGTTACCCTGGCGCCCGGGTGATGCGTCGGGACCTGGCCGAAGGCGAAGTCCGCGCCATCCCCCCAAGGTCCCATCCTCCC
>JAYUUV010000409.1:0-12701 GCA_043754695.1 Planctomycetota bacterium | reverse complement strand
CGCCATCCAGTTGTCCGACGACGTGCGCGCAAAACTCGCCGAACTGAAGACGCACTTCCCCGACGGGCTCGACTACTCGATCGTCTACGACCCGACCGTCTTCGTGCGCCAGTCAATCCACGCCGTCGTCGAGACGCTGCTCGAGGCCATCCTGTTGGTCGTGATCGTCGTGATCCTTTTCCTGCAGACCTGGCGCGCCTCGATCATTCCCTTGTGCTCGGTGCCGGTTTCACTGATCGGGACTTTTGCCGCGATGCACGCCTTCGGCTTCAGCATCAATGCGCTTTCATTGTTCGGCCTGGTGCTCGCGATCGGCATCGTCGTCGACGACGCGATCGTCGTCGTCGAAAACGTCGAGCGCAACATCTCGCTCGGCCTCTCGCCGATTGACGCCACGAAGCAGGCCATGAAGGAGGTGACCGGTCCGATCGTCGCCACGGCACTGGTGCTGTGCGCGGTGTTCATCCCGACCGCGTTCATCAGCGGCCTGACCGGCCAGTTCTACAAGCAGTTCGCGATCACCATCGCCATTTCGACGGTCATCTCGGCCTTCAATTCGCTGACCCTTTCGCCGGCGCTGGCGGCGCTCCTGTTGCGCGGCCACGACGCGCCCAAGGACATGTTGACGCGCGTGATCGACACGCTGTTCGGTTGGTTTTTTCGGCCGTTCAATCGGGCCTTCGCCTGGGCCGGTGAAAAGTACTCGCGCAGCGTCAACCGCGCGATCCGGCTCAGCGTGCTGATGCTCGTCCTGTATGTCGGCCTGATCGCGCTGACCAGCTGGGTCTTCAACAGGACCCCCACGGGGTTCGTGCCGACCCAGGACAAGCAGTACGCCGTGGCCTTCGCGCAGCTGCCCGACGCGTCGTCGATCGAGCGCACGGATGCCGTGATCCGACGCATGTCCGAAATCGCGCTGAAGCATCCCGGCGTCGCCCACGCGGTGGCCTTTCCCGGGCTGAGCATCAACGGTTTCGCCGCGAGCTCGAACGCCGGGATCATTTTCATCGGCCTCGATCCGTTCGAGGAGCGCACGACGCCGGAACTTTCCGGCATGGCGATCGTGCAGGACCTCAACCGCGAGTTCAGTTCGATTACCGAAGCTTTCGTGCTCGCCGTGCCGCCCCCTGCGGTCAACGGCATGGGCGCGCTCGGCGGATTCAAGATGTTCATCGAGGACCGCGGCGATCTTGGCAGCGACGGGCTGTACAAAGCGACCCAGGGCCTTGTGGCGAAGGCCTGGCAAGATCCCAAGCTCGCCAACGTCTTCTCGACCTTCACAGTCAACGTGCCGCAGCTGCGCGCCGACATCGATCGCGAAAAGGCGCGCTCCCAGGGCATCCGGCTCTCGGAAGTTTTCGAGACGTTGCAGATCAACCTCGGTTCGCTGTACGTCAACGACTTCAACCGCTTCGGCCGCACCTATCAGGTCGTCGTGCAGGCCGACGGGCCGTTCCGCGACGAGGCTTCGGACATCGCGAATCTGCGCGTGCGCAGCGCTGCGGGCGCGATGGTTCCGCTCGGCTCGATCGTCAAGGTCGAGGAGGCCTATGGTCCCGATCGCGTGCAGCGCTACAACGGTGCGCCTGCGGCCGAAATCACCGGCGGGCCGGCCCCGGGCCACAGCTCGGGCGAATCCGAAAAGCTGATGGCCGCCATAGCCGCCGAGAATCTGCCAGCGGGCGCGTCTTTCGAATGGACCGACCTGACCTATCAACGGATTCTTGCCGGCAACACGGCGCTGTACATCTATCCGCTGTGCATCCTGCTCGTTTTCCTGGTGCTCGCGGCGCAGTACGAGAGCTTCCGCATGCCGCTGGCGATCATCATGATCGTTCCATTGTGCCTCCTGTTCGCGCTCCTTGGAGTGTGGTTCACGCACGGCGACAACAACGTTTTCACGCAGATCGGGTTGATCGTGCTGGTCGGCCTGGCCTGCAAGAACGCGATCCTGATCGTCGAATTCGCCAAGGTGAAGCAGGACGAAGGCATGAACCCGGCCGACGCCGCGGTCGCCGCCGCGCGGCTGCGCTTGCGGCCGATCTTGATGACCAGCCTGGCGTTCATCGCCGGCGTGTATCCGCTGGTCTCGAGCCACGGCGCCGGCGCCGAGATGCGCCACGCCATGGGCGTCGCGGTTTTCTCCGGCATGATCGGCGTGACGCTCTTCGGCCTGATTCTGACGCCGGTCTTCTACGCGACGCTCCTGCGCATCGGCTATCGGCGTGCGGCGAACGCAGCTGAGCCGGGCCCATCGACGGCGGCGGGGCAGCTTCCACTCTCGACGATTGCCGGCGTGTTGTTCATGACGTTCTTGATGAGCGGCTGCCTGACGAAGCCGGTCGGACCCGACTATCAACGACCGCCCGTCGAAGTGCCCGCCGAGTTTTCCGTCGCCGCTCCCTGGAAAACCGGCGAGCCCGCCGAGCGCGAGCCGCGCGGCGAATGGTGGCAGGCCTTTGGCGATCCCGTGCTCAGCGATCTCGAGCGGCGCGCCGGAGCAAAGAACCACGATCTAGAAGCCGCCGCCGCGCGCGTGGCCCAGGCGCGTGCCGGGACGCGCGAGGCGCGCTCGCGGCTCAATCCGGCGACCTACGTCGGCGCCGAAGTCAGTCGCACCCACTACTCGAAAAACACCGCGTTCCAGAATCCGTTCACGGAGTCGACCAAACTCCGCGTTCCAGTGGATGTGTCCTGGGAATTGGACCTTTTCGGCGGCACGCGGCGCACGATCGAAGCGGTCGAACGCAGCGGCGAAGCACAAATTGCGTACCTAGAGACGACTCGGCTGGCACTGCACGCGGAAGTCGCGTCGCTGTACTTCGCCCTGCGCGCCGCCGACGACGAACTTGCCGCGCTCCTGCGCACGAATCAGTTACGCGCAGAGGCGCTGACGATAGCCCAAGCGCGCTTCGACGTCGGCGCGGGCACCGACCTCGATCTTGCGCGCGCGCAGGTGGAAGAGGCGACAACGCGCGAAGAATCCGCGCAGGTGGAACTGCGCCGCACGCAGTTCTCCAATGCGCTGGCCGTGCTGCTGGGCGAGCAAGCCAGTACGTTCACGCTGGCTCCCACCGCGCAACTCGTCGGCGAGCCGCCTGCGATTCCCGCCGGCCTGCCTTCGGCGCTGCTCGAACGCCGGCCCGATGTCGCCGCCGCCGAGCGCGATCTCGCCGCGCGCAATGCACTGATCGGCGTGGCGCGCGCCGCGTATTTTCCGTCGATCCATCTGACCGGATTCGCGGGTTACGAGAGTCGCGAACTCAAATCGCTCTTCGATTGGAACAGCCTGGTGTGGAGCATCCTGCCCAGCGTGTCCATGCCGCTCTTCCAGGGCAACCACCTCGATGCCAACCTCGAGCGCGCGCGTGCCAACTATGAAGAGGGCGTAGCCCTGTATCGCCAGCAGCTCTTGATCGCCTTCCGCGAGGTCGAGGACTCGCTCGCCGCGACGCGCCTGCTCTCGGATGCGGCTGCGGCGCAGCAAGCCGCGCTCGATTCCGCGCGCCGCAGTGCCGCACTCGCGCGCCAGCGCTACGACGCAGGTTTCGTCGGCTACCTCGATGTCGTCGACAGCGAGCGCAGCGTGCTGGCGATCGAGCGCGCTTCGATCCAGATCCGCAGCGAGCGTTTCGCCAACGCCGTGCAGTTCATCAAGGCGCTCGGCGGCGGCTGGAATTCGGAGGGCGAACTACCGGCGCTGGCCCAGCGCTGAGCCCCGTTTTCCCTGTTTCCCAGGACCCTGGGTTCGACCTTCGTACATGCTTATCGCGCAGAGGTGAAATCTGCGGCCTTCCCCGTCATCATTCCCCCACTATGAACATCTCAATCCTCAACGTTGCACTTTTCGCAGTCGCCGGCTCCCTGCTCGCGCCGGCGCTCTCGATCAAGACCCAGGATGCTGCTGAGCTCCAATTCCCGCAGGCAAGTCCGGCTGGAAAATTCGAACAGCGCGTCGGGCTGACCGACATCTCGGTTGAATACTCGCGCCCCGGCGTCAAGGGCCGCAAGATCTTCGGCGGCCTGCAACCCTACGGCGAGATCTGGCGCACCGGCGCCAACACGGCGACCAAGCTCAGCTTCAGCGGCGATGTCAAGTTCGGCGGCTCGGCTGTGCCCGCGGGTTCCTATGCGCTGTTCACGATTCCCGGCGAGAAGGAATGGACCGTGATCCTGAACAAGGTCGAGGGGCAATGGGGCGCCTACACCTACGACGAGAAGCAAGACCAGTTGCGCGTCAAGGTGAAGCCCGTGGCACTGACCGAAAGCGTCGAAACGATGACGATCGGATTGGGCGATCTGCGCGACGACTCCGCCACGCTGGAGATCGTCTGGGACAAGACGCGCGTGCCGGTGAAGATCGAAACGGACCTGGTCAAGACCATGGTCACCAAGATCGAAGCTGCCATGGCCGGCGACGGCAAGAAGCCCTACTTCCCGGCCGCGATGTTCTACTTCGAGCACAACCTCGATCTGAAGAAGTCAGTGACCTGGATCGACGCCGCGATCAAGGAGAACCCGACCGCGTTGTGGATCATCTACCGCAAGGGTCTGATTCTCGAGAAGCTTGGCGACAAGGCCGGAGCGATTGCCGCTGCAACGCAGTCGATGGAACTGGCCAAGAAAGCCGAACCGGCGCTCGCGGAAGAATACACACGCCTGAATCAGCAGTTGATCGCGCGCTGCAAGTAGGCGAATTGCACTTACGGGGTCGGGGTCCGCGCGCTCAGACGCGGATCTCGACCTCGCCTTCGATCTCGACCGGAATCCCGTAGGGCAATTCGGCCATGCCGACCGCGCTGCGCGAGTGAGCTCCGATCTCCGGCCCATAGAGCTCGAGGATCAGATCGGAAAACCCGTTGATCACACTGGGTTGCTGGTGAAAGCCCGGAGCGGAATTGACCATTCCGAAAATGCGTCCCCAGGCGATGACGCGGTCAAGATCGCCTAGCGCGCGCTGCAAGCTGCCGAGAATCGAAAGCGCGGTCAGTCGCGCGGCGACGTAACCCTGCTCGACCGTGAGCTCGCGACCGAGTTTTCCAAGCGGCCGGCCGACCGAACCGTCCGCGTTCTGCGGCCCGTGGCCCGAGATCAAGGCGCGCTGTCCTCGGATGTGGACGAATTGAAAAGGGAAGACCACTCCGGGCGGCGGAATGGTCTGTGGAGGCAGCACGAGGCCGAGCGCGGCGAGCCGGGATTCAATCTTGGTCATGGTGCAATTCCGTTCCGAGGGGCAGGCGGTGTTCCCCAGCCGGGGTGGCCGCGGACGCTACCTATATAAGGAGGTGGCCAGGGGCCGGCTGGCCGCGGGTCCAGCCCTGAGCCTGACCCGGCCCGAAAGTGCCGTCAACCGGCCCAAGCGCCGCCCTAGGGCATATTTCCCGCCAGATTCGTGGGCCAGGGGTGGACTCCGCCCCCCGCCTAGCGCATAAGGTGGCCCCACGGAGTTCAGATAAATCTGAAATCCGTGACCCATGGCCCTCAAAGCACCCGCCAACTCCGCCCTCGCCCAGCCCGCTGAAGTCTCGCCGCCCGTGCCCTGGGCCGGTCTCGACGAAGCACTCGCGGCACAGCTTCCGAGCTTCGAACAGTTCTTCAAGACCTTCGGCTTCAAGCGCATCCACGGCCGCATTTGGGGCTTGCTCGTGCTGGCGGGACAACCGCTCTCGATGCGCGAGATTTCCGACTACCTGAAGATGAGCCAAGGTGCGACGAGCACCGCGCTCAACGAACTGACCGAGTGGGGCACGATCACTTCAGAGTTCGATTCGCAACGCCGCTGTCAGCTGCACGGCCCGGTCTCGAACACGCTCTCGATCGTGGCCACCGTGCTGCGCCGTCGCGAGCAGGTCGTGTTTCAGCAGTTCAAGCTTTCGGCGACGCGCACGCTGGCCTACGTCAGCGAACGTTTCGGCGAAAAAGATCCGCGCGTGTTCACGTTGCGTTCGATCATCTCGACCTGCGAGATCGCCGAAAGCGTCATGCAACTGGTCGTCGGCGCCGTGGCCAGCGCGCTCGACGATTCGGAGTCGATCCTGTCCAAGGCGATCCACACCGCGCTGCGCATCGGTGTCGTCGGCCCCTCGAAGCTGCTGCTGGGAAAACAACGCGCCGGCTTGGCTGCCGAGCGCCGAACCGGTCGCACGCCTGGGCCGCGAAAGGTCGGACGTGGCTGAGCTTGCGCGCGTCGTGATCACAGGCGTGGGCTTGACCAGTCCCAACGGAAACGATTTGCCGGAGTTCCGCCGCAACTTGCTCGCCGGCGTCTCGGGCGTCGAGGACTATTCTATTCGCCACGTCGGCTCCACGCCCGCGGGTGTGTGCCACTTCGACACGCTGCGCTATCAGGGCAAGAAAGAAGCTCGCCGCGGCACACGCGCCGGCGCGATCTCGATCTGGTGCGCGAATCAGGCGCTCGAAGACGCTGGGCTAGCCTTCGATTCGAGCGATGTGGACAGTGCCACGCACTATTCGCGCGCGCGCACCGGCGTGTTCACCGGCATCACCGAACACGGCAACGTGGAGACAGAACATCAGATCCACGAAGTCGCACAGTACGGTTTCGATCTGAGCTTCTGGTCGCACCACCACAATCCGCGCACGGTGGCGAACAATCCCGCCGGGGAAGTGACCTTGAACCTCGGCATCCGCGGACCGGCCTATTCACTCGGCGGTGCCTGCGCCGCGGGCAACTTGGGACTGATCCACGGCGCGCAGATGCTGCAGCTTGGCCTGGTCGACCTCGCGCTCGGCGGAGGCATTTCCGAATCGATCCACACCTTCGGGATCTTCGCAAGTTTTCGCGCGCAAGGAGCGCTGGCGCGCCATACCGATCCGACCAAGGCCTCGCGGCCCTTCGACGCGGCGCGCAATGGCATCGTGGTCGCCGAGGGCGGCTGTCTTTTCGCGCTGGAGCGGCTCGACGACGCACTCGCGCGCGGGGCGCGCATTTACGGCGAAGTGCTCGGCTATCACGTGAATTCCGACGGCACCGATTTCGTGTTGCCGGATGCGACCGGCCAAGAGAATTGCATGCGCGGCGCGCTCGCGCATTCGAAGCTCGCGGCGGAGGACATCGACGTCGTCAACACGCATGCTACGTCGACACCGTCGGGCGACATCATCGAAGCGCAAGCCGTGCGCAAGGTCTTCGACCACGCGCCAGACACTTTCGTCAACAACACCAAGAGCTACATCGGTCACGCCATGGGCGCGGCGGGTGCCTTGGAACTCGCCGGCAACCTGCCGACCTTCGAGGATAACCTCGTCCATCCGACGATCAACGTCGACGAACTCGACCCGGCCTGCGCGCTGCGCAATCTGGTCATCAACGAACCCGTGCGGATCCGACGCGCGAAGGCGATCCTCAACATGTCCTTCGGGATGTTGGGCATCAACTCCGCCGTGGTCGTGGGCCGCTACGCAGTCTGACAAGTCCCCACCGCCCCTACTCGAACCCATGACACAAGACGAAGTCGTCATCGCCATCAAGGACATCATCGCGCAGATCGCCCCCGACGAGGATCTGAGCGGACTGCAGCTGGACCTGCGCTTGCGCGAGCAGATCGAACTGGACTCCATGGACTTTCTGGACATCGTCATGGAGCTGCGCAAGCTCTATGGCGTGCAGGTGCCCGAAAAGGATTACATGGAGCTCGCCACGCTATCGGGTTGCGTGAAGTACCTGCACCCGCTGCTCGAGAAGAAATCGCTGCACTGCGCCCAGCGCGCCTGAAAGCGCTCTTCTGTGGGCTACGACACGCTGATCATCGGCGCCGGAATGAGCGGCCTGGCCGCGGGCATTCGGCTGGCGCAATTCGATCGACGCGTCATGATCCTCGAACGCCATTCGCTGTGGGGCGGGTTGAACTCGTTCTACAAATTGAAGGGTCGACTGTTCGACAGCGGGCTGCACGCGCTGACGAATTTCGCGCCGAAGGGAGCGAGCGGAGTTCCGCTGACACGCATGCTGCGTCAATTGCGCTTGAGCTACGACGAGCTGCAGCTTGGTGAGCAGAGGCATTCGGAGTTGCTGAACGGCGGACGCCGCGTGCTTTTTTCCAACGATCCGGAAGTCTTCTTCAGCGAGATCGCGCGCGAATTCCCGCGCGAAATCGACGGTCTGCGGCGGATGGTGCGCGAGTTGCTCGCCTACGACGCGCCCACGCCGGCCAATGCGGAGAATTCGACGCGCGCCGAGTTGGCGCGCTACATCGTTGATCGCGAACTGATCGACCTTTTGCTCCTGCCGACCTGCATCTACGGCAGCGCGCGCGAGGACGACCTCGACTGGGATCAGTTCCAGATCCTGTTCCGCGCGATCTTCCTCGAGGGATTCTCGCGGCCCGAGGGCGGCATCAAGCCGCTGCTCGACCTCCTGGTTCGCCGCTACAAGTCCGTCGGCGGCGAATTGCGCATGAATTGCGGCGTGCAGCGGATTCTGACTCGCGAAGGCACGGCGATCGGCGTCGTGCTCGATTCGGGCGAGGAAATCCTGGCCGAGCGTGTGTTCTCGTCCGCAGGATTGCCGGAGACGCTGCGGCTGCTCGACGGCGCGAGCGAAGTCGCGTCGGCGTCCACGCCGGTCGGCAAGCGCCTGAGCTTCTTCGAATCGATCGCCGTGCTCGACGCACAACCGGCGAGCCTGGGCTACGACGCAACGGTCACGTTTTTCAATCATGGGAAGGACTTTCGCTATCGCGCTCCCGCCGGCGCGATCGACGTCGAGAGCGGCGTGATCTGTTCGCCCAACAATTTTGCGCGCAAGACGCCGCTCGACGAAGGCTTCGTGCGCATCACCGCACTGGCCAACCACGGCTACTGGAGCGGCTTGCCCGAGGATGAGTATCGCGCGCAGAAGGAAATTTGCGCCGACGCGATGTCGGCCTCGGCTGCGCGCCTGGTTCCCTCGCTCGAAAAGATCCGCGCGCATACCGTGCTGCGCGACACGTTCACGCCGCGTACGATCGAACACTACACCGGGCATATCGAAGGCGCGGTCTACGGCTGCCCCACCAAGCGCCGTGACGGCAGCACGGGCATCAAGCGCCTGACCCTGATCGGCACGGACCAGGGCCTGCTCGGCATCGTCGGCGCGCTGCTCAGCGGCATTACGATCGCCAACAGCCAGGCCTTGATGGAGGTCTCGCGGTGAGCCAGGCGGCGGGGCGAGCGAAGTACTTCCGCGGTTCGACGGACGGCAAGCGTCCGCTGAACCACGATCCGCTTCTCAAGCTGCGTTCGTCCTACGACGTGATCGTGATCGGATCGGGCCTCGCCGGTCTGACCGCGGCCAATGTGCTGGCGAAGCTGGGCCACAAAGTGGCGCTGCTCGAGCAGCACTACAACTATGGCGGCATGGCGACCTGGTTCAAGCGCCGCGGCGGGCATGTCTTCGACATCTCGCTGCACGGTTTCCCGGTCGGCATGATCAAGACCTGTCGGCGGCATTGGACGCCGGCGATTGCTGCGCGCATCGTGCGCCTGGATTCGATCCGCTTCGACAATCCTCAGTTCCAATTCGAGACCGAGTTCACGCGCGCGGACTTCACAGAAAAGCTGGTCCGTGTCTTCGGAGCCGAACGAGCCACCGTCGAACGCTTTTTCGCGCACCTGCGTGCGATGAATTTCTACGACGACCCTGGCGACACGGTCGCGGACGTCTTCGAGCAGTTCTTTCCCGGCCGCAACGACATCCATCGCCTGTTGCTCGAGCCGATCGCCTACGCCAACGGTTCGACGCTCGACGATCCGGCGATCACCTACGGCATCGTGTTCTCGAATTTCATGTCGCAAGGCGTCTACACGTTCTCGGGCGGCACTGACCTGTTGGTCAGCGAGATGCGCGCGGAACTCGAACACAACGGCGTCGAGCTCTTTTCCAACGTGCAGGTCGAGAAAATCCTGGTGCGGGACGGCCGCGCGAGCGGTGTGCTCGCCAACGGCCGCGAGATCCGCTCGCGCGCCGTGCTGTCGAACGCCAATCTGCGCTCGACCGTGCTCGAACTGGTCGGTCGCGAGCATTTCGACGCGCAATTCGTCGCCGGCGTCGAGGGCGTGCGCCTGAACAATTCCAGCTGCCAGGTCTACATGGGCCTGAAGGAAGGCGCGCAAATCCCGTTCGTGACCGATCTGTTGTTCACTTCGACGCGGCCGCGCTTCGATTCGGCCTCGCTATGCGATTTTCACGGCGAGAGCCGCACGTTTTCGTTCTACTATCCAAAGACACGACCGCAATCGAATCGTTTCGCGATCGTCAGCTCGACCAACGCCAACTGGTCGGATTGGGCTGCGCTATCGGATCAAGCCTACGAACGCGAAAAGGGCTGGCTCGCCGAAGATACGCTGCGCTCGCTCGAACGTTTCCTGCCCGACGTGCGCGAAAAACTCGATCACGTCGAAGTCTCGACGCCGCGCACCTTCCGCTTCTATACACAGCACCAGAACGGCGCTTCGTTCGGCACGAAGTTCGAAGGTCTGCGCTTCAGCATGAATCTCTCCGAACAGGTGCGCGGGCTCTACCACGCAGGTTCCGTGGGTATCATCATGTCCGGTTGGCTCGGCGCGGCCAACTACGGTGTGATCACCGCCGCCAAACTCGACCCCTACCTCGCAGACCTGGCTCAGGCCTGCCCCACGTGAGACCAGCATGGAAACTATCCACTCTGCCATCCCCCATCGCGCCCCGTTCCTGTTCGTCGACCGCATCCTCGAACACACCGAGCGCGAGATCCGCGCCGAGTGGACCGTGCGCGACGATGCCGCCTTCTTCGAAGGTCACTACCCCGGCCATCCGATCGTGCCTGGCGTTTTGCTTTGCGAGAGCGTCTTCCAGGCCGGCGCTATCCTCTGCTCCCGCGACGCTCGCGACCGGGCGCCGCAGGATTCGGTTCCAGTCCTGACCAAGATCGGCGACGCGCGCTTCAAGCACGTCGTGCGCCCCGGAGAAACACTCTCGATCCACGTCACGCTCGACGAACGCGTCGGCGCAGCGCGCTTCATGACCGGCCGCGTGCAGTCCGCCGGCCGCACCGTGTTGCGCGTGTCCTTCGTCGTGGCGCTCGCTCCGTTGCACGACACCGAGCACCACGCCGACGTCGATCTCGACCACCCCGCTCCCCCGCAGGTCGCCAAGCCCTGATGACGTTCCTCGGTCTGAAAGACAAGACCGTGCTCGTCGCGGGGCTCTGCAACAAAAAGAGCATCGCCTGGTTCGTGCATCAGGCGCTGATCGAAGAGTCCGCGCGGGTCGTGCACGTGGTCAAGACGCGCGAACTGGCCGATGAATTGCGCAGATTCGTCGGTCCGTGTCCGATCTTCGTCTGTGACGTCTCGCGCCAAGCAGAGATCGACCGTCTGGCTCTCGAGTTGAGCGCGCAGAAGATAGCGCTCGACGGCTTCGTGCATTCCTTGGCCTTCGCCAACTACTCGAGCGGCGTGCGACCCTTTCACGAGACCGAGCGCGCGGATTTCCTCGAGGCCGTCGACATTTCATGCTTCTCCCTCGTCGCCATGGTTCGCGCCCTGACGCCTTTGTTCACGCCGCGCGCGTCGATCGTCACACTCTCGATCTCGCACACGCAACTCGCAGCCGAAAGTTATGGCTATATGGCCCCGGTGAAAGCCGCGCTCGACGCCGCGGTCGTTTTCCTGGCCAAGAGTCTTTCGGAGCGCGGAGAATTGCGCGTGAATTCGATCAAGGCCGGGCCGTTGAAGACGTCATCGTCGGCGGGTATTCCCGGTTATCTCGACAACTACCTTTTCGCCGAGATGGCCACGCTGCGCCATCGCGCGCTGGGCACGGCCGAAGTCGCGAACGCGGTGCTTTTCCTGCTTTCCGAACGCTCTTCGGGCATCAATGCCCAAGGCTTGGTCGTCGACGCGGGACTCGGGGTCAACTTTTTCGATCGCGCCATCGTCGAGCGCGCGACGCGGCCGACTCCCTGATGGAAGTAGTCGACGAACACCTGATCGTCGTCGTGCGACGGACCACGATCCCCGACGCGAGCGCGCGCGGTGTGGCGCGAGTGGCGTTGCTGCGCGCGACGGCGCTTGCTGCCCTGGCCGAAGCCGCGCGCACCAGCGGCGCCCAGCTCGGCAAACTCGAAAAGGACGCGCGCGACGCGCCGCTGCCCTCGAACGGCTGGCACTGGACCCTTTCGCACACCAGTCTTGGCAACCTCGGCCTGGTCGCGGCCGCCGTCTCGCGAAATCCGGTCGGAATCGATGCCGAAGCCGTGGAAACGCCGCGACCCGAGATCGTCGAACAGGCCTTGAGCAAAGCCGAGCGGCGACTGTTCCGCGCCCATGACGAAGCGAACGCCTTCACGCGCGCCTGGACCGCCAAGGAGGCCGTGCTCAAGAAGCTGGGCCTTGGTCTGATGTCGCTCTCGGAAGTTCGCATCGAGGATGTCGACGGCGATTTGTGCGTATTGGAGCGCGACGGCGTGCGCCACGCCGTCGAATCGCGCTCGTTCGCGCCGTTCATCGTCGCGGTCGCCGGCCGCGCACGCGAGAGTGTCGACTGGCGCTCGAACGAGCCCGAAAAGCGCGAGCTGGCGCTATGAATTCCGATCTCGACAAGGCCGAGCGCCGCGCGATCGTCGCGCCCTTCGCCGGCGAATACCCCTTCGAGGGACACGCCTTCGATCTGGGCAACGGCCTGCGCTACCACTATCTCGACGAAGGCCCGCGCGACGGCG
>JAYUUV010000408.1:0-4535 GCA_043754695.1 Planctomycetota bacterium | reverse complement strand
TGGACTGGGTTCTGCGGAGCGTCCTCGCAATGAATTTCGTTCTACTGGGACTCACGTTTGTGCCTGCATTCTCTGGAATCGGGCCGACTCGCGGCGTCGCCGACCGCCTCTGGGGTGACATCCGACTCGGCGGATGGCGTGCCGATGTCGTCTGGATGTGCGGCACCACGATCCTGATCGCTGCCGGAGTCATGCGATGGACAGGACAGCCCGGCGCGCAGAAAACTACCTGCACACTTTGCTTGTTCTGGCTGCCCTGCTTCGCCTTCTATCTGGCCTATATCGTCATGCACATGTTCGGCTGATGCGCGTCGGATGCGCGCCGCAGGGCGCAGCGTCCGCGTGCAATGCGCGCCCTCCATGCCACGCTGCACCGGCATATCCGACGCAGCGTGTTGTTGAGTAGCGACAACCGGCCGCAGTGCCCGCTCACTGCCTCGAAATCCCGGCGCGAGAACCTGCTCCTGCACATCAAGCGGCAACAGCAGCAGATTCGCAATCTGCGTCATCCGCGCGCGACTCACGCCGATCAGCCTCGCCGCGTCCGCCAGATCGCGCAGCTCGCCGGACTCAATGCGCCGATCGATCCAGTACGCGAGCGCGAGTTGCCGCGCTGCGGGCGACGTGAACGCCTGAACGGGCGCCTCAGGTTTCGGCGCCTTGAGCAGCCTGCGTCCCTTCGCGGTGAACTCGATCTTGAACCTCATGCCGACCTCCCCAGAACCGCAGGCGATCCGCCTCGGAACTGCACCTCTAGCTCGCTTGTGCGGCTGTCGAACACGACGCGCTGGATCAGGAGCCGCAGGACGCGCGCACGTTCTTTCGGGAACAGCTCGTTCCAGATCGGGTCGAAGTCCGCCAGCGCCCGGCGCAGCGCGACCTCGTCGTACACGCGCGACTCGATCCCGATCAGCTCTTCGCGCACCAGGCGGGCTCGTTCAGCCGCGTCCTGTCCGAGTCGATCGACTTCGGCCAGGCGTTCGCCGAGCGCCGTGACTCCCCTACCGATCGCCTTCGTGAGTTGCTCCTGTTCGTCGGCGAGCCGCTGCACCTCGGACTCGTGTGCGCGCAGAGCCTTGGAGAGTTCAGGAACACGAGCCTGCTGCTCGAACCTCGCGGCGGCGAGCGCCCCCTCGATGAGGGTCGGGTCAGCTCCGACCGCCCGCACGCGATCGATCACGAACGCTTCGAGCTGGCCCGCAGGCGCTCGGCTTCCACGGCACACGCTCGCGCCGCCCTTGATCACGCGCACGCAGACGTAGGCCCCGTGCCGTCGCCCCTTGCTCTGGGTCGAGTGGAAGTGCATCGGCGAGCCGCACGCGCCACAGAACAGGATGCCTTTCAACAGAGCGCCGTATTTATTTTTGAGCGAGGCCCCGCCCGATCGCCCGTGCGTGTTCAGTTGCAACGCGACGGCGTCGAAGAGATCGCGCGGCACGATCGCGGTGTGCTCGCCGGGGTGAACCTCGTCGCGGTACGGCATCTGCCCGACGTAGAGAACGTTGCGTAGGTGACGCTGGAGCGTGGACTTCGTAAACCGCTCGCCGTGAATGAACTTGCCGTCGCGGGATGTCCAAGATTTCGTTTTCCACCCGCGGGTGTTCAGTTCGAAGATCGTCGCCGTGAGCGAGCCGAGAGCGCGATAGAGCTCGAAGATCTCGACGACCTGCTCGGCCTCGGCGGCGTTCACGACGAGTTTCTTGTTCGCCAGGTCGTAGCCCAACACGGGCTGGCCGCCGGTCCACATCCCCTTGCGGCGCGCGGCGGCCATCTTGTCGCGGGTACGTTCGGCGATCAGCTCGCGCTCGTACACGCCGAACGACACGAGAATGTTCAGCATCAGGCGGCCCGAGCTGTTCGAGGTGTCGAACGACTGGGTCGTCGAGACGAATCCCACGTCGTGCGCATTGAACTGTTCGAGCGTCTGCACGAAGTCAGAAATACTCCGGCTCAGGCGATCGATCTTGTACACCGCGACGATGTCCACGCGCCCCGCGTCGATGTCCTTGAGCAGGCGCTGGAACGCGGGCCGATCGGTGTTCGCGCCAGTGAACCCGCCGTCGTCGTACTTGTCGGGCAGCGCGACCCAGCCCTCGGTGCGTTGGCTCAGGACGTAGGCTTCGACGGCCTCGCGCTGGGCATGGAGCGAGTTGAACTTCTGGTCGAGGCCTTCTTCGGTTGATTTGCGCGTGTAGATCGCAATGCGTTTCTGCGCGGCACTCGCATCCGACGCCGCGCGCTTGAACCTGGATTTCACTGCGCCCTCCGCGTCTTGGTCAGGCCGAAGAACAAACGCCCGTTCCACTTCGTTCCGGTGATCGCCTGCGCGGCCGCGGACAGACTGCGATGCAAGACGCCGTTGACCTCGTACCCGCCCTGCACCGGCGTCGCGCGATACTCGGTGCCGCGCCAGTTCTTGACCAGCGTCGCAACGGTCGTCGTGGTCGGGCGCGACTGCAATCGACCCGTGACATCGCGCGTTCGCTCGGCGATCGGGATGTCGATCTCGGCGATCAAGGCTTCGAGGCGATCCTTGGCTACGGTTGAGAGGCCGCCGAATCGCTGCTCTTGGATCTTCCACGCGATGCGCTTCCAGAGGAATTCCGGCTGGCGAACGCGCGGCGCTTTCCCGAATGCGAGTTCATAACGGGCGACCAGTTCCGAGATGGGCAACGCGCGCAACGCAACAATTTCTTCGGCGACTGACTTCATCGTGCGACTCTCCGTGCGCCGTGGTTGACTGGCGCGTCTGCACATGAAGGCTCACTGTCGAGCTGATGCTCCAGCGAGTTCTGGAGGTTCTGGAAACGATTCAGACCGATCGCGAAGATCTGCACGAGTTCCGCGTTGCGCTCGTCGCGCGACATTCCGGCGGGGTCGCGGATCCAGGCGATGCGGGAGCGTTCAATTGACGGCACGGTTTGCCTTTGCGCACTCATCGCAGCACCACCTGCCGCTCGAGCTCGTGAAGGATCTGGCGTTCGATCGCGAGCTTCGCGTGCTCGCTTGAGGGCGAAACAACCGAGAATTCTCTCCCGCTGCTCGCGCGCCGCCGGGTCGGAAACCTGAGGTACGGCTGTCCTTGGCGCGAGCGGCGGACAGTTATTCCGTCGACTCTGAGCGTGTCGATGTCACACGAGATCCAGCCCAAGAGCCCCGCCTGCACATCGAGTTGCCGCGCGGCCGCGAAGCGAACGTTGGTGATGAGGGGATCACGCATGGGACACCTCCACCGCCGCCGCATCGGCGCACGGATGGCAGCGCGCACAGACCCACGGGCAGCTGTCGCGCAAGCGCCAGTGACGCGTGCCCCCGCAGCAGTAGCAGACGCCAGGTTGATCGCTGAGTGGCTCATCCCGGGCCGGCGCCGCGCGATCCGAAGCTGGCCCGCCGGGAAGCCCGGGCAGCTCGATCTTGTTGAACTTGTTGGCACCCTCTCCGGCGATTGCGATCAGATCCGGCACGCCGCCGACAAGCCATTGAATGAGTTCATCGCGCTGCTCGCGGACCTCGGCGGCGAGTTCTTCTGGCACGCGCGCGGCGCCCCGGCAGCGGATCTTTCCCGCAACCACCTCGAGCTGGTAGCCGCGCGATTGAAGCGAGTGGAGAAGTTCTGAGACGTCCATGACTAGAAGTCCTCCTCGAATTCGAGATCGTCCGTTCCGGCATCGTCGGACCCTTCCGGGCGATTTGCGCCCGAATCCCTACCAACAGGTTCAACAGGTTTCTGTTCCGACTCGGCGTCGCCCTTCTTGTTGAACTTGTTGCTCCCTGCCTGGGCGCGCGCGATCACGGCGGGGTTCACCACGATCGATTTCTTGGCCGGTCCACGCTGGCCTCCGCCGGGGCCTTTCTGCGCTTCCACCAAGCGCACCCAGCCCATCTCTACCAGCACGTCGATCGCTTCCCGGATCGCTGGGGCTTCGCCGAGCATTGACCAGCGGCGCTGCTGGAGTTCGCGGATCGTGAATTCACTGGGCAGCTTCATCGCCAGCAACTTCTTGGCGATGAAGCGCGCGCGGTTCACGGCCGCCGGCATGGACGCGCCGTAGATCCGCCGGATATGCGATTCCAGGTACGGCGCCCAGCGCAGGGCTCGCTTCGCGCACGCCTTGCAGACCGAACCGGTGTGTTCGTCGGCGAGATGGAAGATGAGCCCCAGAACCGCGATCACCGGGGGAGTCTTGAGCAGGTGGCTCGCGAGCGCCTGATCGGCATCTTCGGCCTGCGCGTTCAGGCGGACGCTCGAGTAGTACTCCTTCCAGAACTCTTGCGCTTCGGGAGAGAACCGCAGGTACGGGACCTCGCCTTCTTTGTCGGCTTTCGCGCCGACGCTTCGGGCAGTGATCCGATGCAGGCGCCGCACCACCGCCATAGCGCTCTGCCGCGCGACCAGATCGGGCTTCTTGTCGTGGTAGACGAAGGGGGCCTGGTCCGGGTAGACCGCGAGCTGGAATCTTTGGATCAAGCCGTCGTCGTTGGCGCCGCCGTCCGTCGCCGCGCGGATGTGCGTCGACAGCGGTCCGGGCTGGATT
>JAYUUV010000407.1:0-12857 GCA_043754695.1 Planctomycetota bacterium | reverse complement strand
CGCTTACCGCACGGCCGACTTCAGTTCGTGCACGACGAGGTCCAACCTCGCGCTCCCGCCGGTCGCATAGACCTCGAGGCCACGTTGTCCGTGTGGGATGAAGCAACTCGTGAGCGAGACGCGCCCGTCGTTTCCGAAGACCTCGATCGTGGTGCGGTCGATCAACACGCGCAGTTTTAGTTTGCCGTTCTCGAGCGGGAGATCCGCGACGCAGCCCAGGCAGGAGAGCTTGGCCTCTTTCACACTGTACGCGATCGCCTCGCCTCTCCAGCGCAAGCCCACCTCCGTGCTGTCGCCGGGATGGATTTCCGTCGCGAGGTCGAAGAGATCACCCTCGGCCTCGATCGGTTGGCTGCCGGAAACGGTCATGTCAGTAGACGTACGGGACCTCACGCGCAATCCCTCGATCTCGCGCACCGGCGTGCGAAAAAGACGCAAACCCTCGGGCAGACGCACCAATTTCAACTCGCAGGGAAAGCTCATCTGCTGGTTGAATGGCATATGCGGATACGAGCCGCCGTTCATCCACGCGATCTGGATGCGCCGGCCATCGGCGGCTGGGATGTCGCTGTAGGTTTGCACGGCGTAGTAGTTCTTGCCCCAGTCCGAGCGTTGCAGTTTGCCCTCGGGCGCGAAGGTCTTTCCGTCGAACGTCCCCACGACGTAGTAGCCATTCGCTGCGCTCAAAACCCACCGTTTCGTTTCTGCTTCACCCTCGACGGGTATTTCGAAGAAGTCGGGGCACTCGCTGCATCCGGACATGCTCAGATTTTGCAGCTGTGTCCATGACTTCAGGTCGGGCGAGGAGAAAAGCGCGTACGCCATGCCGTCCTTGAACAGCGCCATGATCCAGCGCGATGTCGGCGCGTGCCAGACCACCTTGGGGTCGCGATTTTCGCCGACGATGTTCGGCAGCACGGGGTTCTTCTCGTACTTGGTGAATGTGCGGCCGTGGTCAGTCGAGAAGGCGATGCACTGTGTGAAGAGATTGCCCTGCGACTGCGGCGATGTGCCGCCGGCGGCGGTGTAAATGGCGACGATGGCCGGCTCGTCTCCCTGCGCAAAACCCGCCGTGTTCTTCCAATCCACTACCGCGGAGCCGGAGAAAATGGTTCCCAGTTTGTCGGGCAACAGTGCGTGCTCGAGCTGCTTCCAGTGGATCAGGTCGGGGCTGACCGCATGTCCCCAGGTCATATTGCCCCAGTTGATCCCGCTGGGATTGTGTTGGAAGAAAAGGTGGTACTCGCCCGCGTAGAACACCAGGCCGTTGGGATCGTTCGTCCAGTTCACGCGCGGCGAAAAGTGGAACTGTGGCCGATACGTTTCGGCGTACTCAGGCTGCGTGACGATTTCCTCGGCGCGCCGCTCGTCGCTCTGCGCGATAGAATCGACATTGATGTGGCCCCAGCCGCCGGAGTTGCGGTCGGTGATACGGATGCGCGCAGTCTTGCCCTTGAGCGCGTTCACGTCCCAGCTCTGCCAGTCCAAGCGTTCATCATCGGACCCGCTGGCGGTGAAGGCGACGGCGCCGTCGACGAGCAGTTCGACGCACGTCTCGCCGGGATGGTTGCCGCCACCGACGAGGAAGTTGATGAAGCGGCGTTCGAGCTTGAACGGCGGGGAAGTGAGCGCGCCCTGCGACTTGTCACCATCAAGGTACGAGTTGACACAGCCTTGGCCTTCGAAGCCGGAGACATTCTGTTGGTTTGGCAACGTGCCGTGCGCGGGCTGCTTCCCGAACGCCGTGCCTTCGACGCTCCAGTCCGCGTAGGTCGGAGCTTCGAAGTCGGCGATGCTGATGTCCGTCCCGTCCACGCGCACGGCGAGCGGACAGAAGCAGGCGGCGATACAGGCGAGAGAGAGTCTCAGATTCATGGTGTCGTACCGAGTCAGGTACCCAACCACCCTACCTTTTCGCCGCGCCGGCGCGAATGTACAGGCTGAAACGGTAGGGTGGTTACGTACCTGACTCGGTACGACTTTATGAATCATCCGCGAATCGAAGAGAATCTTCTGTCCCTGGTCGCCGCCGTGATCGCCGTCGGTGGCCTCGCACCCGGTCAGGCCGCTGTGCCCCGCGCGGAATCGTTCAAAGCGTGGAAGCACAGCGGCGAGTGCTGGCTGTTGACGACGAAGGATGGCGCGAATCTACCCGCGGACGCGCTCGTCCAGGACTTTCCTGTGCTGGTGCGATTGCAGCGCGCGAGCTTCGACTTCCAGCAGGCGCAGGCGCAGGGCGAAGACCTGCGCGTCACCGACAATGGCGGCGCGTCGCTGCACTATCAGATCGAAGACTGGGATGCAGCGGCCGGCAGGGGGAGCGTCTGGGTGCGCGTGCCGCGCATCACCGGCAATGCGCGGCAACTCCTGCGCCTGTATTGGGGCAACCCCAGCGTGAAGAGCGATTCCGACGGCCGTACGGTGTTCGGTGAATTCAACGGCTTCATCTCTGCGCTGCACATGGACGAAACGCTGCAGGATTCGGTCGGGACGGTCCAGCCCGTCGATGAACGCACGACTTCAGTGCGCGGCATGCTCGGAAACGCGCGGCACCTCGACGGCGACAGCGGCATCTTCTGCGGTGACAAGATCCAGGGCTTTCCCGACGGTGCGAACGCGAGCAGCACCGAAGCCTGGTTCTGGACCGAGCACACCAACTCGACCGTGCTGGCCTGGGGCCAGGAGCAGCGGCCCGGCAAGGTGATGCTCAACCTGCTCAGTCCGCCGCACGTTGCGATCCAGTGCTATTTCGCGGACGTCATCGGCAAGAGCCCGCTCGCGCTCGGACAATGGAATCACGTCGTGCACACCTACGAGCGCGGCAATTCGCGCGTCTATCTGAACGGCGCGCTCGACGGAGCCTCGACGCCGATCCTCGACATCCCCAAAGCTGTGCGTTTCGACATCGGCGGTTGGCACGGCCACGGTTTCGTCGGCGATGTCGACGAGGTGCGCATCAGCAAGGTCGCGCGCTCGCCGGAGTGGATTCGGCTGCAGTACGAGAATCAGAAGCCGCTGCAGACGCTTGTCGGACCGATCGTCACGCCGGGTGATACCTTTGCTGCTTCAGTGCCGTCCGTCGTTGTTTCCGAAGGCGAAAATGCAAGAGTGACAGCGCAAGCGGGCGGAGCGCAGAAGGTTTACTGGCTCCTGGAGCAAGATGGTCGCGAATCAGTCGTGGCCGTGGACCAATTCGAGTTCACGATTCCGGCGCCGCGCGTGACCAGCGACACATCGATGACACTGCGTTGGCGCGCGGTCTATGCCGACACCACGCGCACGATCGACATCCCGGTCACGATCCGCAACAGCGTGCCCGAGCCGCTCTTCACGCTCGCGGCGCCGCCAAAATGGGATGGAAGACAGACGCTCACGCTCGAGCCCAAGATCACAAATCTGCGCGAGCTAGAGGCGAAGTCGGCGGCCAAGCTGAACTACAGGTGGCAACTCGCGGGTGTCGCAACGCTGAAGCAGACGCTGCCGGGCAAGTTGCTGCTCGAACGCGCACAGGCGAGTGGAACGTTGAAGGTGAATCTGACTATCGACAATGGTGGCGCGCCGGTCTCGAACGGAATTACGATCGAAGTCAAGGAGCCGGAACACGATGCCTGGATCGCGCAGCCGTTCGCCGAAGAGGAGTATCCCGAAGAGAACCAGTTCTTTGCATGCGACGAAAAGAACCAGGGCACACTCGTCTGCAAAGGCAAACTGAGCGCGACCGCCGACTCGGTCTTCGTGCGCGTGCTCGCCGACGGGAAGCCTTTCGCGGACAAGAGTGCACGGCCGGCCGCTGACGGGAGCTTCGCGTTCACGGTGCAACTCGAGCCCCGCCTCGCGCACTACAAAGCCGAGTTCGGAACGAAGACGGCCGGCCATGAAACCGTGATGCGCAGCGCGGACAATCTGCTCTGCGGAGATGCCTACATCGTCAGCGGGCAATCCAACGCGCTGGCGACGGATTTTGCCGGCGACGATCCGCCGTATCAGAACGAATGGGTGCGCACGTTCGGCAGCACGTCGGGCGATCCTGCGCTCGCGCGCACACGCGTGTGGGGCACCGCGCGCTGCCGCGATCACGAGCGTAACACGCTCGAAGTCGGCTACTGGGCGCTCGAGCTTGGCCGGCGTCTCGTCGAGTCGCAACATCGGCCGATCTGCATCATGAACGGTGCGGCCGGCGGCACGCGCATCGACCAGCACCAACGCAATCCTGCCGATCCCGAGGACGTGAACACGATTTACGGTCGATTGCTTTGGCGCGTGCGCCAGGCCAAGCTCACGCACGGGATCCGCGCCGTGCTCTGGCATCAAGGCGAGTCGGACCAGGGCGCCGATGGTCCGAGCGGACGCTTCGGCTGGGAGACCTATCACGATCTTTTCGTCGAACTCGCCGCCAACTGGCGACGTGACTATCCCAACATCCAGCACGAGTACGTTTTTCAGATCTGGCCCAAGGCCTGCTCGATGGGCTTCGACGGTTCCGACAACATGTTGCGCGAAGTGCAGCGCCAGTTGCCACGCAGTTTTTCGCGCCTTTCGACGATGTCGACGCTTGGAATCGTGCCGCCGGGCGGTTGCCACTATCCCTTCGAGGGCTGGGCCGAATTCGCGCACCTGATCTGTCCGCTGATCGAGCGCGACCTCTACGGCAAGGCGCCGCTTGCTTCGATCACGCCCGCGGACCTGAAGCGCGCTTTCTTCGCCGACGCCACCAGGCAGCTCATCGTGCTCGAGTTCGATCAGCCGGTCGCGTGGGACGACAAACTCGTCAGCCAGTTCTACCTCGACGGAGTCGGCGGAGCGTTCACGGGGGGCAGTGCGAGCGGCAACGTGATCACGCTCGAGGTTCGCAGCACGAGCGGTGCGCGCACGATCAGCTACCTCGACAGTGAACACTGGAGCCAGGACAACCTGCTGCGCGGCGAAAACGGAATTGCCGCGCTGACTTTCTGCAGTGTTCCGATCGAGAAAAACGCGGGCCGCTGAAAGCAGCGCGCACGAGCAACGCGTGGCTCAGCCTTTCCAGCCTGGGCCGCGCACCGCTCGGCCCGGCGTCGCGCCCGTCGGCTGGCTGTCGCGCAACACCTGGACACCGTTGACGAAGACCTGCTCGACACCCGTGGACAATTGATGGGGCTTTTCGAACGTCGCGTGATCCCTGATCGTCGTCGGATCGAAGACGACGACGTCGGCGAAATAGCCCGGCGCCAATTTGCCGCGCTGCTTCAAGCGCAAATTCTCCGCGGGGAGTGAAGTCAGCCGTCGCACCGCGTCTTCGAGCGGCATGAGCTTCTCGTCCCGCGCGTAGTGCCCGAGCACACGCGAGAAATTCCCGTAGGCGCGCGGATGCGGATTCGATTTCAGGAACACGCCCTCGGGCGCAGGCGCGCCCGCATCGGAGCCAAAGCTCAACCAGGGTAGCTGAACCTGTCGGCGCACATTCTCCTCGGACATCAGGAAGTAGATCGTGCCGATGCGCGTGTGGTCTTCGACAACGAGGTCCATCGCGGTTTCCTCGGCCGATTTGCCGCGCATGCGCGCGACTTCGGCGAGCGTCTTGCCCGTCAGCGACTTCAACGCTTCTGTCTTGAATTCGACAAGCAGCACGTTCTCCGGCGAGCCCGCGGCGAGCAGCAGGTTCTCCCACTTGTCCGTCGGCGTGCGCATTTCCTCGGCGACACGTGCGCGGATCTTCGGATCTTTCAGGCGCTCGGCCCACGCGTCGAGCCCGCCCTCCTGCACCCACGGCGGCATCGCGGCGTCGAGCCCGGTCGCGCCCGCCGTATACGTGTACATGTCGGCGCTGATCGCGAGTCCCTGCGCGCGTGCCGCCTCGACGCGCGCGATGACTTGCTCCATTTTTGGCCAGTTCGCTGCACCCGCGGCCTTGAGGTGATAGATCTCGGCGCGAACTTTCGAGCGTCTGGAGATGTCGATCAATTCGTCGACCGCTTCGAGCAAGCGATTGCCTTCGCTGCGCATGTGACTGATATACATGCCGCCATAGGGCGCGGCGGCTTCGCACAAGGCGACCAGCTCGTCGGTCTTGGCGTAGAAAGCGGGCGCGTAGATCAACGAAGAGCCCACTCCGAGCGCGCCTTCTTCCATCGCCTGGCGCACGAGTGCCTGCATGCGCGCAAGTTCTTCGGCGTTCGGCGCGCGGTCGTCGTGATCGAGTTCGTGCACGCGCACCGTCGTCGCGCCGACGAACGAAGCGACGTTCACGGCCACGCCGCGCTGCTCGAGGTGCGCGAGGTATTCGCCAAGCGTGGTCCATGGGATGTCGAACTTCAGGTCGCCCTGCTGCTCTAGCATCTGCTGCTTCATCTTGTCGTTGAGCGGCCCGAACGAGTCGCCTTCGCCGAAGACTTCGAGCGTGACGCCCTGCCTGACGTCCGCAAGAGCGCGCGGATCGACGAGCAGCGAATCGACCGCCCACGACAGCATGTTGATGAATCCCGGCGCGACGGCTCGCCCGGTCGCGTCGATTTCCTTGCGCCCGTGACCCGTGACGTCGCCGACGGCGACAATGCGATCGGCGCGAATCGCTACATCGCCGACGTAGCGTTTTCCGCCGCTTCCATCGACGATCGTGCCGTGGCGAATGACGAGATCGAACTCGGTGGGCTGAACTGACGCGCACGAAGCAAACAGGGCGACTAGTGCGAGGAGTGATTTCATGGGGGAGAGGCTAGCCAGTACGGTGCCAGGCACCAGCTCGCGACGAGACTTCTTCTAGAGTCGCTCGTGCGGCAGGCTTGGTTCTGCTGTCAGGCTCGTGTCTCGCTCACGTTTCCGATGACTGACCCGCGCCGCTCGACTCGCTCGCCTCGATCAGGGTGTAGCCCGCATCGCTCAGCGCTTTCGGCAGCTCCTTCGTCCGCTTGCCCGTGGCGCAGATCGTCACGATGCGCCCGCCTCCCGGACTCGAGTGCGTCAGCAAGGTGTTCAAGCGCAATGACAATCGCATGCAGAGCACGGCGATGTTGTCGTTGAACCCGCCGCCCGCGCCAGACACCGGCGGCATGGCAGTGATGCGAATTCCCTCTTCCGCACCTATGATCTGGATCAGCGCGCGGAACAAATCCGATTCGGTCAGCATACCGATCACCAGGCCGAGTTCGACCACGGGCAAGCCCCCGATCCGCCGACGCGTCATGATGCGCGCAGCGTCCTCGAGGTGCGTGTCCGGTTCCACGGTCAGCGGATCCGCTGTCATCGCGCTGCGCACGTGCCTCTGCGCGGCCAGGTGACCGGCAGCGGAGTCGAGTTCGAGCACACTCGCCGGCAGCACGCGCAGCAGATCGCGCTCGCTGATGATGCCGATCAGGCGCGTTCCCGCCACCACCGGCGCGCGCCGAATGCGCTGCACCTGGAACAGTTGGAGTGCCTCGCGACAGCCCATTTCCGGATCGAGGCTGATCGCGGGCTTGGTCATGAAAGTGCGCACGAACATGGCTCTGCGCAAGCCTAGCGCTGCCCGGCTCGCTGCCCGGACGAATTTTCCAGGTACCGGACACAGGGGCCATTCAGTTCCAACGCGCGACCTGTCGAAGCTGGGTACCTCTCTACCTATTTTCACCTAATTCAAGGCATCGCTTGTCCGGTCCCCTGGATCACCCTTTCTTCACGCCGCCGCCGCGCGTCGTCCCTTTGCCCATAGCCGAGCGCTGGGCCGACATGGCTCGCGCGTTGACGCTTTATCCCGAGACCAGTGTTCGGGTCGTGAGTTCTTTGGGGGCGTTCCTCGAAGCGCTGCGCGATGGCATCAAGGCGAATTCGAGAGACATCGAGCTGGCATTTTCCACTTCAGGTGTCTGGGTCAACGGCGAGATCATCGAGCAGAAGCAGAATCCGAAACTCAGCTGGCTGCGAGATCGGCTGTATCGTTCGGACCTGTCGGGAGCCGGGTTCTCGGAGAGCGTGAGCGCCGCGTCACTGCTGGAATTCACGAAGCGTCTGCTCTCGTTGTACATGCGCCGCGATCTGAGCCTGCCCTTCGACAAGCTCTGGCCCGAGACCTACGCGGGCATTGCACTACTCGAGCGCTGCTTCGACGGCAGTTTCGTCGGTCAGAACGCACGGTCCGAAGGTCAAGATCGCCCGCTGCTCGTGGACAAGCAGCGCCTCAGCGCCGTGGGCTTGAACGTGCAGCTTGCGCAGGACGAGACCATCCGCCTCGAAATCGAGGAACTGCAGGCAAAAGTGGTCGAGCTGGCCGGGAGTGAGGCCAATTTCAAGGAATTCGACCTGCTGGCCGAGATCGCGGCGCTGCTGCCCGCGGAAGGGCTGAACGACCACAAGCTCGCCGCCGAGATGACGATGCGGGTCCTCGAAGATCTCCGGCTGCAACTCATCAAGGCGCCGCTACCCGCCGGCCGTGCAGGTCCGGCGGACGACGCCGGTTTCCGCCGACTGCTTTCCATCATCGGTCGCAGCCATTTCAACCGGGCGGCGAACAGCTCCCAGTCGAGCCTTGCCGAACCGGGCCCGGGCCAGCCCGCGCAAAGCTCCCACGCCAGTCCCTCCTCCACGTCCACTGCGCGCGCGGCGGAAAGTCAGATCCCCGATGACGTAGCCGCGGTGCTGGCGCAGATGCACGCCGCGCCGCAGGAGGCTGCAAGTTTACCGGAGTTCGACGACTCGCTCGAACAACTCGGCGCCTACTTGCACTATCTCGTGACTTGCGACGATCCGCGCAAGTTCCCCGCGCTCGAAGCCGGCATCGTGCGCTTGATCCAGGCCTCTGGCGACGCGGCGATCGATGTCTTGCGCCGCTATGTGGATCCGGCGCGCTCCGCAGACGGCAAGAGCGGGAACATGAATGTCGGCCGTGTGGTGGCGTGTTTGACTCGCGGCGGTCTGCGCCAACACCTGCGACGTCTTGGTTTGCTGAACGTGGACTGGATCTCGATCGAATTCCCGTTCGAGTTCCTGACTTATTTGCGCGGGCTCAACCTCCAGAGCGTCGCTGACTTGGAGGAACTCGACCAGGTCTGCCGCAAGATCGGTCCACAACGTTTCAGGCAAGCCACGGACCTGTTCGCGGGCGCGCCGGATTTCTTGGCCGGCCCGATCCCGCGCGAGATGTTCACACTGCCGCTCGTCTCGGCCGTGCCGCTCGTCCGGCAGATCTACGAGCATGACAAGCGCCGCCACAAGGCTGAATTCACGCGCTTCTTGCGCGCCACCGCGGCCAAGGGCATCGACCAGTTGGTGCTCGACGCCGTGCATGACCCGGAGCTTCTGCTACCCGGATATCTGAGTGCACTTGCCGAGGAGAATTCCGCGCATCTGGCGCAGCAACGCGAGCTTTGCGTGCGCTCGCTGGTGACGCTGACCGAAGGCAGTCTGCCGCAGCTCGCGCAGCACGTGCGCGCGATCAACCTGTTGGCGCACTGTGATTCGCAGGAGACGCGGGCCCTGCTCAAGCGCTTGAAAAACGAACGCAAGAACTTGATCCGCATCAAGCACCCCAGCGCCGCGCGCGAGGCGGCGGCCAAGGTCTTGCTCGTGCTGAAGAACGCACAGGGGGTAAAGCGTGTGTGACCTGCATCGCGAAGAAGAGCAAGGAAAACCGCGCTGCGGGATAGCCGAGCTCGTCGATGAACTGACCGTGGCGCTGACGAACGCGCGCATCTATGGCGAGGGGCATCCGCGCGTGGAGTCCTCGATCGCGTCGCTGCGGCACAGCGTCGAAGCGCTCGCGGAGGCGGACGGACCGCGGCCGATCGTGCTGGGAACCGCGCAAGGATTCCTGTTTTACCGCCAAAAACCGCTGCTCGGCGCGAGCCTTTCCAGCGCAAAAATCATCGAAGCGCTGACTCTGTGCCACGCCGGTGCCCTGTCGATCGACCCGCAAGCGCAGCGCTACGAACTGAAGGAACTCGTCGATCTGCTGGCGAAGAACAAGAAGGGCTACGCCAATCTCAAGGAGGCCAACGACGATCTCGCGCAGCGCGAATGCAAGCTGATCGAGTTCCTGCCCGAATTCCAGAGTTTCGACCACTCGACGACTGCGGGGGAGAGCCGCCCGCGGCAGCTGCTTGGAGATCTGGAAGAGGGGCAGCCGAAGGCGCGCTTCAAGGTTCCGCTGGAGCTCTATCAACAGACCGTGGTCTTGTTGCAGGAATCCGCCACGCGCGCCTGCCAGCGCGAGAACATCGACCTCGACCGGACCAAAGGCTTCGTCGAAGCGATCCTCGCGAATCTCTCCAAGGATGCGCCTTCGATGCTCGGGCTGTCGCGCTACGAGCGCTACGACGCTTACACATTCGGACACTCGATCCGCGTCTGCTTCCTGGCGCTGAACTTCGCCGCCACGCTGTACGAGCGCGAGGAAACTTTGCTGCGCATCGGCATGGCGGCGCTGATGCACGACATCGGCAAGGCGCGCGTGCCTTACGAGGTGCTGCACTCCACGTCGAGGCTTTCGCATGAAGAGCGCGTGCTCATGAATCTGCACACGAATCACGGCGGCGAGATTCTGCTCGCGACGGCCGACGTGGACCCGCTGGTCGTGGCATCCGCCTTCGGTCATCACCAGACGCTGGACGGCGGCGGCTATCCGACGACGCTGCACCCCGTGCGCCAATCGGCCTCGACGTGCATCGTCAAGATCTGCGACGTCTTCGAAGCGTTGACCGCGGTGCGGCCGTACAAACCGCGCATGTCCGCCGCGAAAGCTTTCCAGGTCATGCTCACGATGAAGGGACACTTCGATCCGCACCTGTTGCGGCTGTTCATGAAGTTCACTGGGATCTATCCCACGGGAACGATCGTGCGGCTCTCGAGCGGTGAGCAAGCGTGCGTGCTGAGCCAGACCGCCGATCCATTAACTCCGATCGTGCGCATCGAAGTCGACGATCTCGGCGCGGCGCTGTCGGTCGATCCGGAACTTGTGCACGATCTCTCGAGCAAGAACGCAGCAGCGCGCTGGAGCATCGCCGGCGTCGTCGAGAGCGCCGCGTAGCCCTGCGCGCTCGGCCGCCGATTGACCGTAGTAACGTCGCGATCCACGCGGTACGCGCCGAATAGCAGCGGCTCTGCAACGGGCTCGAGTCTTTCGATAGGCCCGTGATCGTTTCCGGCGCCTCAGCTTTGACGGCGCTGGCCCAGACGGCCCTGCCAGAATCCGACTCTGGGGCCTCGCCAGCGCGCTTTTCAGAACAAAGACCCAGCCCAGGGAAGGCGTTTTCTTTCTAGGCCTCCCCGCGGCAGCAGCGACGGATTCGCAGCGGGGAATGACCTGGCTCGTTTCCAGGGCCGCCGCCCGCATCCACAACTGTCCGTGGTGAGGCCGCGACTGTGGTCTCCCCGAGCCGAACAATTCGACGCTGAGCAACGGACTCGAGTATTCGATCTGCCCGTGAACCGGCCACCACAATGCTGTACTTACTTCGAAACGCAATCGTCTCCCTCGGCCTGTGCTGCACGGCGCTCGTCGGAGTACGTGCAACTGCGACCGCGCAGTCGGGGATCGTGGGTTGGGGTCAGAATGTCTTCAACAGCGCCTGGAACGACGGGCCCTTTCTGCAAGTCGCGTCGGGTCCATACCACACGGTCGCGCGGCGCAGCGACGGCTCGGTCGTCGCATGGGGATCCAACGCCTTCGGCCAGTGCAACGTGCCCGCGCTGCCGGGCGGCCTCACTTGCGTCGAGATCGCGGCGGGCGAGGACCACACGGTCGCGTGCCTCAGCGACGGCTCAGGGATTGCCTGGGGCTATAACTACTTCGGCGAATGCAATTTTCCCCCTCTGCCTCCCGGTCTGGCCTACGTCGAAGTCGCCGCAGGCTACCTGTATACCGCGGCGCGCCGGAGCGACGGCACCTTAGTCGCCTGGGGTTACAACAACCACGGCCAGTGCGACGTTCCGACCCTTCCCGTCGGCATGTCGTACGTCGAGGTCGCGGCTGCTGGCTTTCACATGGTGGCGCGCCGCAACGACGGCTCCGTGATAGCCTGGGGACACAACGGCTACGGCCAATGCAACGTGCCCGCGCTGCCCACCGGCCTGACCTACGTCGCGGTGGCGACAGGTGGCTGGCACGGAGTGGCGCGCCGAAACGACGGTTCGGTCGTGGCATGGGGCGACAACACCTATGGCCAATGCGATGTTCCGGCGCTGCCCGCAGGGCTGTCGTACATTGAAGTCGCGGCGGGATACCACCACACGGTTGCGCGCCGCAGCGACGGCTCGGTCATAGCCTGGGGATACAACGGCTACGGCGAATGTGACGTGCCGGTCCTTCCCGCGGGCCTGGAGTACGTCGAAGTTTCGGCGAGCACCGAATACAGTGTGGCGCGCAGGAGCGACGGGGCGGTCGTAGCTTTCGGCTTCAACATATCAGGCCAATGCAATGTACCGGTGCTTTCAGCCGGCCAGTCGTACGTCGAATTGGCGGGTTGGATTCATGCCATGGCACGCAGTAGCGACGGTTCGCTGCTGGCGTGGGGCTCACCACCAGCGACCACCTACGGCAACGGCTACCTGCCTGAACTGCCCAGGGATCTTTCGTATGCCGAAGTAGAGGCGGGCTGGTCGCACACGGTTGCCCGCATGAGCGACGGTTCGGCCGTCGCTTGGGGTGAGAATAGTCAAGGCGAGTGCGATGTGCCTGCTCTGCCCATCGGCTTGTCGTACGTCGAGGTTTCAGCGGGTTTCGAATACACAGTTGCGCGTCGGAGCGACGGCTCGGTCGCAGCGTGGGGATACAACGGCAACGGAAATTGCAACGTGCCAGCACCGCCCGCGGGGCTGACGTACGTCGAGGTGGCGGCGGGACACTCGCACACAGTCGCGCGGCGCAGCGACGGCTCGGTCATAGCCTGGGGATACAACGGCTACGGCGAATG
>JAYUUV010000406.1:0-13328 GCA_043754695.1 Planctomycetota bacterium | reverse complement strand
CGTGCCCCACAGTCGTCGGCATCGCTCGAGATGCGCCGACGCCAAGCCCAAGCACAAACCTCAACGGGGCAGCTTGAAACGATGCAACGCTGCAGGGCTCGTCGCCAGCGCCCAAAGCTCGGACTCGTCTGGCGACAGTCCGAAGGACCATGCGCCGCGCGGCTCTTTCTCCAACGGGGGAGAGAAGCGCAATGTTTTTCCGTCGAGGAGGGAGACCACGAGAGCCGAAGAGTCGTCGGCGCTCTGTGCGCAGCTGATGACTGCCCAGCGCTGACCGACATGGAAGTTGTTGACGTACCCGAGATCGGCCTTTGGCAAGTGAATCTGCCGCAGCGGCGCGCAATTCTCGTCAAAGAAGCACAGCTCGCCGGGTGTGTCGAGCACGACGACAGTACCGTCGGAAGAGCACGCCAGTGCGATGGGTTGTTCGAAGAAGTTTCGATCGGGCCTGCGATTCGTCCCGAGGATGGCTCCACCAAGCGGGTCGAGCCGGCGCAAAGAATGCGAGTCGGACAGGTCGCTGCCCGCGCTCCATAGGCCTTTCGTCTGCGGGTTGAGGGCAAAGCACTGACCCCGCGACTCGACCGGACCGCGTCGCTGGCACTTGGCATCGAAGACTTGGCAATTCGTCGGCTGGCCCCAATTGACATAGATGTTTCCGACGGGGCCGGCGACCACGCCCAGTAGCCTTGGACTGCTCCCCACATCGTTCGGCGCAGGCACGCACACGAACGCGCGTTGTCCATCCGCCGTGAAAAAGTGAATCGCATGCGTGTCGGAATCTTCGATCGCAAGCCGTCCCGTTCCGTCGAAGTACGGCCAAGAAATTCCGTGCAGTTTCTGTGGATCAGGCGCGACGCCGAAGCGTCCGTGCACGACACCTTCGGCGTCGTATTGCAGCAGCTGATACCTGTCCGTTCCCCACATCCGACCCAGCGGATCGACGACCGGCTTCCTCATGATGTCGCCGACGTCTCTGTCGCCGTTTTCGCGTCTGACTGTGAACGACGAGAGTTCTGTGCCGTCGCGGGTAATGCGGTGCCAGCGTAAGAGTGAGTTCCCCAATTCGAGGACCAGGAACGTGCCGTCGGGCTCGACGAGCAGATCGCAGAGCGATCGGTACTCATTCTCGGGCCGCTTTCCGAGATTGTATGCCTTGACATACTTGCCGTGGACGTCGAAGACCTGGATGCATTCGCGATCCTCGTCGAGCACGAGCAGAGAATCGTCTGTATCGATGGCGATGTCCTCCGGCGAGCAGATCGCCGATGGTTGATCGCAATTCGCGGAGCCTTCGAGCAGCCATGACTGCGTTCCCTCCGCAGTGCAGCGGACGATCGCGCTGGTTTCCGCAGCGGTCGAGTACCTGGAGCCGAGGATGACGTACCCGCCATCGTGCGTTGCCGCTGTTCGATCGATCGTCAAGTCCTTGATCGGCGAGAGCGGAACTAGCTTTTCGGTCTTCACGCTGAGGCGCCAGGCTTGCGTGATCGGCGGATCCTCACTGAAGTTGCCGACCGTCGTCATCCAGTCTCCGTGGATCAAGGGCGTCCAGGTCCTCCACGTATCTGCGCTGTTCTTGATCTCTGGGACGATCAACTCGCGTACGACCTTGCCCTGCGCATCGATTGTGACCAGCGCGTCGTGTTTCTCGCTGCGCAGAAATGTGATCTGGTCCGGCCTCGAAAACGTGAACGCCTCGATGTTGCGGATAGGATTCGAGATGTCCAGCAGATCGACGTCGAGCGCGACAATTCCGGCTGAAGTCAGCTCGAGCTTGGAAATTTCCGGCGGGCTCGCGAAGGCATTGAAGGGTAATCGAGCAATCTCGCGTACCCCCCAACCCGTCGCGGCCTTGACGTCCTGCGCCACCTCGTACGTCACGCGCTCATCCTTGGCGAAGTTGTGCACTTCGAAGCGCTGATCCGCGCTCGAACTTAGGATTCCTCCGCCGTAGCGCCTGTCCCATTGCGCGGCCTGCATGAAGTCTTCGGTTTCCCCGAAATCGCCGGGCAGCGACAGCGACCACACCGGCTTCCACGCTTCGTCGTAGAGCAAGAACTCGCATCCACGCGCGACTTTTTCCGCAGCGTCGAGGTTCCACTGCGCGAGCGTCAACGAAGTCCCGCGAACGGGTGCGAATGCCCAAGTGAACGCTCGCTCCTCGGGACTACCTGTTGGCCGATTCGCATGCACGACATCGAGCTTCTTGACCGGCGACAACGCGTAGGGGCACCAGGCTTCGCTTTTGCGCTCAGGATCCAAGCCCGGCACGCACACGATCGCGACGTTGCGCGCCGGGAGCAGCACGATGCGAGTCGCGTACGGCCATGGATCACCGTACGAATCCGTTTTGGTGCGATCCGCCAGCAGGTCGGCGAGCAATGATGAGCCGTACGCATCCATCACGTGGACGGCGAGCTTGCCATCGCCGCGCTTCGCTCCCAGCTCGTAGGAAAACCCCGCGAAGACACCGGCGTCGCCAATCACCGCATCACGGAAAGTGAACGGCACTTCTCCGCTCCATTGCGCCTTGCCTTGGATGGAGACCGTGAGCATCGCCGCCCCGTAACCGTAGCGATTCGACGGATCGACCAGCAGGCTCCACTCGCCCGAAGGCGAGACGTAGGTGTGCGGCTGAACGGTTTGCTCCGGGGGCAATTGCGCGAGGAATGAGATGGCGGCTGCGGCGAGGAACATGGGTGGGGCTTCAATCAGTAGCTATGCGGTCATGAGTGTCGAGTCACACGGAGCCTAGGACCTACGAGCGCCTGACCCTACGGGGGACGGTAATCTCGCCGAGCTGCTGGTAGACGCAACCTGCCGTGTGCGCTGGTTGCTGTGGGTCGCGCTTGCGAACGTGCAAAACACCGTCCGCTAGCGCAACGCATGGCGAAGCAAAGCCCCGAACGCCGCTTCATCGATGTCCTTGACCGCGCGCACCTTGATGTGCCGCACGTATTGCCCCTTGCTTTCGAGCAGACTGCCCGGATCGGCAAGGGAAGCGCCGCGGAAGAAGCCGAACTGCACGTAGCTGGGCGCCGAGTAGACGTAAACGACAGGCGCTTTCTCCTTCAGCCAACAGCCGTTGCCCCACTTCACCGACTCCTCGAGCTTCGGCGCCACGCGCGCGACGAATTTGCGAAGCGCACGGATGAGGGTCCGGTTCTTCGGCGACTGATCCGCGAGATACAAATCGAACGTGGCGTAGGCTTTCATTTTCATGGCGGGTCAGAGTGCATTCAGCTTGTCCCGTCCGCGGATGCAATCATGGACCTTCCAAGCCCTTGACTGTGCAGCAACGCTGAGTTCGACGACGCCGATGCGGACGCGATGCTGCCGCGCGCTGTCGCTTGCTCCGCAATCGCCGAGTCAAGTCCCGCAGAGCTTTGCGACGTAGACCTGGAATTCTCGTTGCATAAGGCCCAAGTCCGTGCCCGCGAACACTCGATCGATCGCTTCGAGGCTGCTCGCTCCGCCCTGCAGTGCTTCGAACATTCGGAATACGAGGTTGCGATTCGACGGCGTCGTGTGCTGAAGGAAATGGAGGAATGCCCAGGCCTGTGCGTAATGGAGCGTGACGTCGCCGCCGTAAAACGTCTCAGCGTCCACCATGCGCAAGAACTCGCTCAGCGCCACGAGCTTTTCTTGCCGCGCCCGAAGCTGGGCCAGTCGGCTGGGGTTGAGCAGAATTTCATCCGAGCTCGCTTTGGTGTAATCCGCGCTCGCGAAGTAGTCGGCGAGGCCTTCGTTGAACCAATAGGGAGCATCGGCAATCACGCTGTCCAAGTACTGATGGAAGCCTTCGTGCCGCGCCGTGCGAAACATGTCGTCCCGATCCGGCACATTCCACAGCAGCAGGTGCTTCAGAGTCGCGCTGTACATTCCCCACGTGTTCTCCGCCGCCCCGGACAAGGTGCTCGCCGCGTAGCGCTTGTAGCTCTCTTCGCCCGAAAACACGTAGACGCGGTAAGGCTCGCTTGCCTGCGACTTGGGCGGCTGGAATCTCCTCTGGACATTGGCCAGCGCGGTCTCGAGCCGATCTGCGATCTCGATGCAGGTTGCCTGATTGATGTCGGATGCGACGCGATAGTGCTTCGACGTCGATTCATAGCGTTTGCTCCACGCCGGCCCGCGCAGAGACTTGGAGCGCACGCCATTGACGAGGTTCAGCTCCGCTGAATACGTGCCCGCGCTCGCCGCTTCTCGCACCAAGACGTCGAGCTCGTTGCCGCGTCCGAGCAAGAGCAGGCAGCGTGCCAACAACGCTCGAACGCGGCGATCGGAAGCATCCTCCTGCAGGAGCTGGCGATAATCCGCGACGGCCTCTTCCCGCTTGCGCTGCATGTACTTCAGCTCGGCGCGCAGGACACGTGCGGGTCTGAATTTCGGGCTGAGCTCGAGCAGGCGGTCGCACTCCTTCGCCGAGCGGTTGACGGCCCCCGTGCGCTGGTGGAACGCGGCGCGCAGCCAGCAACGGAATTCCTCCGTCGTCGATTCGTCCGCGAGCTGTTTTGCGAACGCCAGCCCTTCGGCCCATTGCTCCTTTTCGGCGTAGGCGCGGGCGGCAAGCAGCATCTTCGGCTGCCCGTCGCGCGCGGGACCCGGCAGCGACTCCGTAGAGTGCAGGATCGAGATGAATGCTCCACAAGGCTCCAGTTGAAGCCACTTCGGCAATTCGGCCTCGAGCTTGAAATCGTGCGCGAACTCCCTGCGTTGCTTTTCGATCTCGGCGTCCAAGCGGCCTTGCATCCACGACGGCTCGGCGCGGCCTTGCAATATGATCGACTCGAAATCATCGAATCCGGCGATCGCGATCTGCCCAAATACTCCGTCGGGCTTCTTCCCGCTCAGGAGTTTCGTCCCGTTGTAGGCTGCCCAGATCGTATTGTTTTCCAGCCTGACCTTGAAGTCGCCACGTTTGCCGCCGACTACGCGCGAAGGGTTTATGTCGAGCCCCTGCACGTTCCCAAGGCCCGTGTATCTCAGACTCGCATCAGCCGAATACGTGGTGCCTCCGACTCTCGTCGGGATCAATCCGAAATTCACGGCGAATCCGTCGCCGTGCTCCCAACCTGCGACGATCATCGGAAGCCGATTCGAAAAGCCTCCGGGCGCGGGGTAAAGCGCGCCGCTGATCTCGACTGAACAAGGACCCGCGAACACGAGCGGATGCACGAGCGTCCATGGCTCACCGCCGGACTGCGAAGGGCCCTTGTTTCCCGATTGGATGAAGTCGCCCAGCGTTTGGGGCGTGTACCGCAGCTTGAAGTCGTAGCCGGACGCGCTGTAGGAGAGCAATTCGCCCGAGACAAGCTTCTTAGGATCGGGAGGCTGGTGCGTCGAGCCGAACGCCGCGAGCTCGAGATCCTCGACGACGCGCGGCAAGCACGCGAGCACGTAGCCATGCGGCTCGTGAGCGACGAGCAGATCGGCGATCGCCGCTTTGGCGTGCGCGTACTGCTTGCCCTCGAGCTCTGCCTCGATCACGGAGAGTTCCGTCGAGAAGGAGACTTCGCTCGCTCCGGGTGCCTGTTGCTGAACCGCCGAAAGCGCAAGCATGGATGGCGCGAGCATGAGTTGCATGCGATATCCGGCTGCAGGAACTCGAACGGACGGCATCGTCCAAGCAGACTACCTGGCGCGCGACTTGTCAAAGTCGGGAGGGGAGCTGAGCCCATTCCGCCGGCACCCCCAACCTGGCCGCCGAGTCGATCAGAGTTTCGCGGATCCGCTCGCCGCGAGCAGGCGTCATTTCGCCACGCAGCCCCGATGGAGCGGTCGGGCGCGGACACTGAATCCATGCTCCGGGCGCGACTCATCAAGCCGCAATCGATGAGGAGTTGGGCTCCAATCGCCTCGATTTGCAGCGTCCGACTTGCTGGGGCACACGAAGCTGGCTGATGCTCTGCGCCGAGATCGAAGCGGGGACCGGCCCCGAGTTCAGCGCGCCGACCTCGAGCGCACTTCCAGCACGCAACGCTCGAGCGTCTCGCGCGCGATCGACTTCGTGATGTAGTCGTTCACGCCGGCTTCGAGACAGCGAGCGCGATCCTCGAGCAGCGCGTTGGCCGTCAGCGCGATGATCGGCACGTGTTTGGTCGGACCCTCCAGCTCGCGGATCCTGGCCGTCGCTTGTAGTCCGTCCATCTCCGGCATCTGGCAGTCCATCAGGATCAGCCCGTAGTTTCCGCGACGCCACATCTCGACGACTTCGTGCAAATCCGCGGCGACATCGACGCGACAATCCATGCTTTCGAGGAGCTAGACCACGATGCGAATGTTGACCGGGCTCTCCTCGGCGAGCAGCACGCGCAGACGTTGGAAGAGTTTTCCGGATGGATTCGCTGACGCGCGAGGCGAGAACATCGTCACGCAAGTCAACGTGGCCGCGATTCCAGCCTTGCTCGCGCCAGGCGATGGCAGTGTCGAGGTGTCCGGTACGAGTTCAGCGCGACCCACATCCTAAGAGCGCGGCAATCGACCCCTGACACCGACGGTCAGTTCGGCTCGCGCACGGACAGGCGCTGAACGCTGAAGCCGGCCTTGGCCAGGCGCGCGGCCGCGGAGTCGACGGATTTTTCGCTCGCGATCCAACTGTCGAGCTCCGCAAGCGCCGCCGCGTCGAGCCCTGTTTCGCGCACAGCGACGAGCACCACAAATTCTTGTGCCCCAAGCGGCACGAGGAATCCTGGTCGATACTCGACCGTCTGCGCTGAGCGGCCGAGTCCTGCGCGAGCACCGGGCAGCAGCTGGCGACCCGCGGCCAGATGCGAGGCATCGTTGATCGGATCCGAGGCCTTCGGGTCTGGGAACAAGCGCGCCGGCGGCGCATTCTGGGAGAAGCCCAGCACCACGACGGAAGCCGGCGCGGACAACTCGATCGGAACGACGAACCAGCCCGCTTCGATTTCGCGTTGCATTGCTTGGAGCGCTTGCGCGACGACCGCGGTCTCCGCAACCGCCGTGCGGCGCAGGAATTCCTCGGGGCTTAGCGCAGTCGGATTCTCGCCGCGCGCCATGGCGATTCCTGGCGCACATGCGCCTTTGAGCTGCGCGGACTGCTGCGTCCAATCCTCGGCCAGCGCGAAGCTCGGAGCCAAGGCCACTTCAAACGTCGGCGGGGCCGAAGCGAAGAAGCGCGGCAGCACCGCGATCACGACGAGCGCCGCGGCCGCAAGCGCCGTCCACACGCCCCAGTGCGGCCGCGCTCGAGCCTTCACGCTCGTCGCGCGTGCCTTGCGCCGCATCAGCGCATCCAGATTCGAAAACGCTTCGACCTGCGCCGCCAATCCAGGATCCGCGCTCAAGCTCAATTCGAATTCGAGCGCAGCCTCGGGCGAAAGATTGCCGTCGATCCAATCGACGATCGTCGCGATCTGCTCGGCCGGAAGTTCAGGTTGCCTGGCCGAGTCCAATTTCATCGCAGGTCCTCCGCGCCATAACCCTTGACCGTCATGCACTCGCGCAATTTTTCCAGCGCACGGAAAACGCGCACGTGGATCGTGTTGCGATGGACTCCGAGCCGGCGCTGCATCGACTCGCCGTCGAGTTCGGCGTCGTAGCGCAAGCTCAGCACGCTGGCGAGCTCGGCCGGCAACCTGCGTCGGCACTCGGCGAGCGCGCCGGCGATCTCCTCGCCGGCGCCGGCGTCGGGACTCTGGCTCGCGCCGCCGCGCTCGCGCAGCAGCGGTTCGAGGTCGTCGCGGTAGTCGAGCTTGGAGGCGCGCATCTTCTTGCGATGGTCAGAGAGGACGCCCCAGGCCCTGTATTTCAAAAAGGTGCACAAATCTTTTGGCGCCGGCGGATTGCGCGAGAGGAAGGCGAAGGTCGTGCGCTGGGCCTCCTGGACCAGATCCGCCAGATCTGCCGCGCGCACGCCGCGCCGGGCGAGTTCGCTTTGGGCGATGCTGCAGGCCAACTCGGCCAGCTCGGCGCGCGCGGGATCATTGCCCGCGGTCGCTCGAGCCCACAGTTGACTATCGGCCGTGGTGCGAGCTTCACCTTCACCGTTACCGAGAGCTCTCAGACCCTCTCCGCCAGTGTCGGGCTGATCGGTCTTCATGCCCACGGATCTCCGCTCGAGCCACATTGGGCGGCACTGCGCTCTCCCACTGTGCGGACGACTCCCATCGGGCGTGAATCCTACGCCCGTGTTCGGTCGGAACCGCGGCAGGTCAGGTCAGGAGCCAAGCTTTGGGATCCAATCGACACCTAGAGGCTCCCGATGCCGTTCCGTGGGTGCGGCCAGGAACCGACCGCGGGCTGGCTGGCGCGCTACCTCGGTGGGACCGGCCTGGCGCTGCGGCGCGGCCATGTGTCGTGAGAACATGGAGGTCGTAAGGGATTTTGAAATAACAGGTTAGGGCGTTTATCGAGCGCTCGCCTGTGCACATACAGCGCGGTGTCCTCTCAGGAGGGACCTGCCACTCGCGCCGAGTCCAGGCTGGTCGTTCGACCTCCGATTCGGCCGACACCTCGACCCCTCTAAGGAAGGGTTCCCATGAACAGCATCTCTAGTTTCAAGCGCCTGAGTGAACCCGCCTGGAAGTCGATGACCGTCAAGCACAAGGTCCGCGACAACGGACTCGCCAAGGCGCTTTCCGAGTGCGCGAAGCAAGCCGTAAGCGAGGAGTACGACGGCGTGCTCAAGTCGCTGGTCCATGTCACCGACCTTGCCGCCAAGCTGCGCAAGGAGAAGGAGATCGCGCTCAACCGCGACCTGTGCGCCTATCTCGATGAAATTGCCAAGGAAGTTGGCAAGGCGCGCACTGCGGTCGCGGCGGAGCAGAAGGACGCCGACGAGGCGGAGGCCGAAGAGGCTGAATCGGACGCCGAAGCGAAGTTGACCCAGGCCCTTCGCGTGCAAATCCTCGCGGGTCTTCAAAAAGCGAAGGCCGTGGAATGCTCGGTCCTCGTCTGCGTGGCGACACCTGTGTACGCAGTCATGGTGGCGCAGAGCATCACAGCCAAGCACAAGGCCTTGCTCACGCAGGTCACGGGCAGCACGAAGTTCCTGGCGCTGTGTGGCTTCAGCTGGGACCAGGAGCGCAGCTCGTACAACTGCATCATGGACAAGCGCGATGCCGCGCTGAAGTTGAAGCTCGAGGCGGCGTTCAAGTACTACACGGCGACGAGCGTGAAGGTGATCATTGTCGAGCGCTCTGAATACGAGGAGAGCGAGACTCCCGAGACTCCGGAGGCTCCCGAGCCTCCCGAAACCAAGGAGTACAAGCAGAAGGCGTACGCGCCGGCCAAGAAGTCAGCCAAGCCGAGCGCCGGCGGTGACGCCAACGAGGGCGAGACCGCCGAGGAGACGAGCGAGCCTGAGGAAGCTGGCGAAGAACCGCTGCTCACGGGCGTGCGTCCCTTCGACATCGGCGGCTCGGTCGGACAAGGCGGAAAGAATGCGCCCGACGACGTTGCTCAAGTCCAGATCGCGCTGAACCGCAAGGGCGCGAAGTTGGAGATCGACGGCAAGATCGGCGGTCAGACCATCGGGGCCATCAAGGTCTTCCAAAAGCAGATCGGGATCGCCTATCCCGACGGACTTGTCGAGGTCGGCAAGAAGACCGCGACCGCGCTTGCGAGCAGCGGCGCCGGCGCCGGCTATGCAGGTGGCGGTAACGGCGGCTCAGGTCAGTACGGTGGCGGTGGCACTGGCAAGTACGCCGGTGGCGGCACAGGCAAATACTCGGGCGGTGGCACTGGCCAGTACGGTGGCGGTGGCGCTGGCAAGTATTCGGGCGGTGGCGCTGGCCAGTACGGTGGCGGCGGCACTGGCAAGTATTCGGGCGGTGGCACTGGCCAGTACGGTGGCGGCGGCACTGGCCAGTACGGTGGCGGCACCGGTCAGTACGGCGGCGGCGGCACCGGTCAGTACGGCGGTGGCGGCACCGGCGAGTACGGTGGCAGCGGCGTCCCGCGTCAGTTCGAGACTGGTGGCAACGCGGGGGCTGTTCGGGGCAGCGGCTCGTCCGGGGAGACGATCACCGGTCAAGCGGGCTTCTCTCAGCCGGAGGGCACGTTCGAAAAGGTCGAAAATGCCGCCGGCCAGGCGTTCGAGAAGCAGAGGAGCAAGGTCGCGGACACGCTCGAAGGCCTCAAGAATACTCTTGGGCTCGATCCTGAGTGAGCCGGACCGACCCGCGGCTCACGGGTGGTCGCGGTAGGAAGTCACGCTCCGGTTCGAATTGCTCGAGTGCGAGCAGCTCGGACGGGAGCGCGACTTTTTCGGTCGCTCAGTGCTGCGAGCGCGCGACTTTCACAGCTGCTGTCAGCGCCGGCAGGATCTCGAGCGCGTCTCCGACGATGCCGTAGTCGGCGATCTTGAAGATCGGCGCGTCCTTGTCCTTGTTGATCGCGACGATCACCTTCGAAGTGCGCATGCCGGCCAAATGTTGGATCGCGCCGGAAATTCCGACGGCGACGTAGAGCTGCGGCGCGACGGTCTTGCCGGTTTGCCCGACCTGTTCCGCGTGCGGACGCCAGCCTGCGTCGACAACCGCGCGGGATGCGCCGGTCGCCGCGTTGCCGAAGGCCGACGCGAGATTCTCGATCAGGCCGAAGTTCTCCGGGCCCTTCATTCCGCGGCCGCCGGACACCACGACCGAGGCCTCCTTGACGTCGAGTTTTCCGGCGACCTTGGCTTCGACTGCCGTGACCGTCGCCTTGCCGCCCGCACTGGCTGCACGCTGGGTGACCTTCGGCGCGCCGCCCGCCTCGCTCGCTGCGAAGACGTTGGGCCGCGTCGTTGCGCAAAAGACTCCGCCATTGCTGGAAAGGGTCGCGAGCGCCTTGCCGGCGAGCCACGGACGCACGACTTGGAACGCGCCGCCCGTGGAACTGAATCCGATCACGTCGCTGAACAGTGTCGAATCGAGCTGCGCGGCCACGCGCGGAGCGATGTCCTTGCCCGTCGCGCTCGATGCGGCAAGGAAGGCCTTGGCGCCGAGTTCCTGGACGATCTTGGCCAAGTCAGCGGCCAGAGCGTCGGAACTGAAGGGCCCTGCGCTCGTCAGGCAGATGACATCCTTGGCTCCGGCCTTGCCAAGTGCCGCGGCCGCGTTCTCGGCGCCGGCACCATAGCTGACGGCGACCACGTCCGAGCCCGTGGCACGCGCAGCACCGATGCACTCCAGGCTCGCGCGACGCGCTTGACCGTTCGACTGTTCTGCAAAAACAACGATGCTGACCATCAGAGAACCTGTGCCTCGTTTCTCAGCGCGCTGATCAGGGCCGGCACGGCGGCCGCACCTTCGCCGACGATTCGTCCGGCCTTGCGCGCGGGCGGCAGCTCGACCTTGAGCACGAGCGCTTGATTAGCGACGTTCTCCGGCGCTTCCTCCGCGATCGGTTTCGACTTCGCGCCCATGATGCCCTTGAGGCTCGAGCGGCGCGGCTCGTTCAAGCCCTTGTTGCAGGTGATCACCGCGGGCAAGCGGAACGAGACGGTTTCGACGCCGTGTTCGGTCTCGCGCTTGGCCGTGCCGCCGTCTGCGCCGAGCTCGAGCGCGTGGACTTCCGTGACGCAGGCCCAACCGAGGTAGGTGGCGAGCATCGGTCCGACCGCGGCGTTGTCGCGGTCCGTGGCAACGCGCCCCGTGAACACAAGCTCAGCGCCGAGCGCGCGGATCTTCGCCGCGAGCGCCTTGGCCGTCGAGCGCGGATCGCGCGAGGCGGGGTCCGCATCCTTGAGGATCACTCCGCTGTCGGCTCCGCGCGCCAGGCATTCGCGCACTTCCTTCGAAGCGTCCGATGGGCCGAGCGTCAGCACGGTCACGTCGCCACCGAACTTCTCCTTGGCCTTGAGCGCCTCTTCGAGCGCCAGTTCGTCGTAGAACGACAGCATGAACTGCCAGCCCGTCGGGTCGAGGCTCAGACCGTCGGAGGCCGGTTTCGCGATGGCTTCCGTGGTCGGCACGCGCTTCACGCAGGCGACGATTTTCATGGGCAAATGGTGTGAATTTCAGGCTTCGGGTCGAATGGAAGGGCCAACAGGATAGCCGATCGACGCCCGCGCGTGAACCCGCCGAACTGCGTAGGCGCTACTCGACGAGCCTGGACGCTTCGTCGGCGCTGACGCCCATCACCGGCGCATCGAAGCTGTGCCCGAGGTAGACGGCGCGGACTTCGGGGTCGGCGATCAGGTCGCGCGGCGGCCCTTCGCGGAAAATCTGGCCCTGGCGGATGATGTAGGCACGATCGGTGGACTGCAGCGTCTCGCGCACGTTGTGGTCGGTGATCAGGATGCCGATGTTCTTCTCGCGCAACTTGCCGATCAGGGTCTGGATCTCGTGCACGGCGATCGGATCGACACCGGCGAAAGGCTCGTCGAGCAGCAGAATCGAAGGGCGCGTCGCCAGTGCGCGCGCAAGTTCTAGCCGGCGCTGTTCGCCGCCCGAAAGCGTCTCGGCGATGCTCTTCGACAAGTGCGTCAGTTCCAATTCGGCCAAAAGACTCTCGGCTTCGCTGTGCCGCTGAGCACGGTCGAACGGCATCGCTTCGAGCACAGCGAGCAAGTTGTCGATCACGCTCATGCGCTGGAAAAGGCTGCGTTCCTGCGGCAGGTAGCCCATGCCCAATCGCGCGCGTTTGTACATCGGCTCGCGCGAACATTCGTTGCCGCGCAGCAGCACCTGACCGGCGTCCGGTTTCGTCAGCCCGACCGTCATGCGGAAGCTGGTCGTCTTGCCCGCACCGTTGGGACCGAGCAGGCCGACGATTTCGCCGGCGCGGACTACGAAGCTGACGCCATCGACGACGCGGCGCTTCTTGAACGACTTGACCAGTCCGCGGACTTCGAGCAGCAACTCGCCATGGGTGGGGGGGGCAGGCACGACCATCCGCGCAGTGTGCAGGGCGCGACCGGGCGGCGCGACATTTCGCTGAACTTGGAAGTTTTCGATGGCTTCGACGTGAGGCTCAGCGCGCAGGTCATGGAGCGCCGATTCCCCAATGCAATCTCCTACCGAGAAGCACTTAGAGGCGCCCGCAAACAGGCGCCCCGCCGGACCTTGTGGAAAACCTGTGGACAGGACGGTGCGCGCTGGGTGGGTGGCTTGGCCGCTCCTTGACAGGACGATCACAATGCCTTCAGGGCCGCTTCAAAGCACCGACGTGCCGATTCTGCCCATTTTGTAAGTACTTGAAAATCAAAGACTTAGGGACGGCTCCAAAACTCGAGCGGATGGACCAGCCGGCGAGGGTCGGCCAAAAAAACTCCCGGGCTTCCCGTGCTTGGGACGGCTGGCGAGCTCGGAGCTTGTGGATAAGCCACTCCTTTGGCAGAGCGCGTGGCGTTTGGGGCCGGGCAGCCCGCGCAGCCG
>JAYUUV010000405.1:0-3152 GCA_043754695.1 Planctomycetota bacterium | reverse complement strand
CCCCGGCGTCGATCAGCAACAGGTCGCCATCGCGCAGTTCGCGATTGTTCTCGACGTAGTGCAGGACGCAGGCATTGGCCCCTCCGGCGACGATGTTCCCATAGGCCGCGCCGCTCGCGCCGCGGCGCAGGAAGGTGTAGGTCAACAGGGCGTCGATCTCGTTCTCGCGCTGGCCCGGGCGCGCCTCGCGCATGGCTGAAATGTGTGCCTCAGCAGTGATCGCCGCGGCTTTGCGCATCAGTGCGAGCTCGGCCGGCGTCTTGAACAGGCGCTGCTCGTGCAAGAGCGGCGCCGGGTCGATCACTTCGCTCGGCAAGGCGAAGTTCGCGCGCACCTGCGCGCGCAATTTCGCGAGGCAAGCGTGCACGGCGCGATCGCGGACTTCGTCGAGGCCGCTGCGGTAGACGATGCGTTCGTAGCCCTTGAGCAGCTCGGGCAGGCGGGTCCACAATTCTGCGATCGGAAACGCAGCGTCGATCCCGAGCGCCGCCGGAGCCGCTTCAAGACCCAGGCGCAGGCCGCTCCAGATTTCCTCGTCGCGTTTTTTCTCGCGCAGAAAAAGCACCGCGCGCCGTGTCGGAGCGCTGGGGTTGCCCGGCAGCAGCACCAAGACGCTTTCAGGTTCCGCGAAGCCGGTCAGATACCAGAAGTCGCTGTCGGGCCGGAAGCGATATTCGCTGTCGTGGTTGCGCAGCTTGGCGCCGGCGGTCGGCAGGATCGCGGCCGCGCCGCGTGCGGAAAGTGTTGCTAGAAAGCGGGCGCGGTTCTCGATGTGGGCAGTGGTCGACGACATGCGGGCAGACTAGCTCGCCAGGCACGCGAGCGGAAACCCTACTGCCCGCTCTCGGTTCGAGTTGCGTCTCAATGCGGCTTGGCGCGCAGCGCGAATCGTTCGGCCAAGCTGACCATGCCCAAGAACTTTCGCCTGGCGACAGCGGGGTCGGAGAGATCGATGCGCACGCCGGCGAAACGGTCGACTGTGCCTGGGTTGACGCTGACCGGCAGTCCCAGGATTTTGGCAAAACCCGGGCTCGCGGCGCGGAACACCTCGGCATCGGGCGCCGTACCCGGAAAATCGAAGGCCAGACCGTGTTCGACGAGGAAGCGCGGAGAATTCGTGGGCAAGTTGGTCGGCCAGGCGATCGGCCGTGGTCGGAATCGGCCGAACAGCGTGTGCGTTTCGTCGCCGGGGGCGATGTCGAACTCGAGCACGCGGTTCACTTCCTCCTGACGCATCCAATCGACGTAGGCGACGCTCAGTTCGAAGTCGGCGAGCTCCGGCAGCAGGACGCGCACGTGCGCCGCTGCGCCGCCGCGGTGTTCGAAGTCGATCTGAATGCCGTCGCTTTCCAGGCCGACTTTCATCGAAAGTTCGGCGGCGCCGATCTGCAGCTTGTCGAGACGCATCTCGCGCCGTTCGATCCAGGCGCGGCCGAGCGAAACTTCCGCCGCGGGAACGGAGGGCGGGGGAGCAGCGGGCCGCAGCAGCACGCCGTCGGGCAGCGCGGAAACTTGACCGCCCTTGCCAACGACAAATCCGTTGGCGCCGCCCTTGGCCGACGTTCCGGTCGGCACACCCGGCAGAAACGACGGCAACAGCGCGGCGCAGATCGCGGGCTCTCCTCCGGTTGAAGCGAAGTGATCCCAGGCGTCGTCCCAACGGCCTTGGGCCAACGCGATCTGCGCCAGCCCCGCGCGGCGCTTTGGCTCCGGTTCGCGCGCACCGGCCTCAGCGCTCACGGCCTCGGCCCACTTTCGCCAGGCTTCGAGCGCGCGCCACTCCGGCGTCTCCAGTCCGCCGAGCGGGCCGCCAGGAATCGAGGCCGCGAGCGTGTCAGGGCCTACTCCCGCGAAGGCGCGCGCAGCGGGCCCGGCGGGAAGCTCGACCGCGGCATGGGACACCGCTGCAGGGGCGTCGGCAGGATCTTGGCTCAGCGCGACCGCGGCCAGGGCCAAAACGGCGAACGATTGGAGGGCAGGGCAATTCAAGGTGCTGCAGGGGAGCGCAGGGCGCGCGCGCTGTCAACGAGAGACGTCCGCGCGCGCTTCGGATTCATGGCCGCGCAGCGGCCGGTCTTGTGCGCGCGAGGCTCCAAAGCCAGACTCCACGGGAACCCAGCAAGGAAAAATGGCTCAACCCACCCAACCCAAGCGCGGCATCGATCCGGAACTGCTCTCGATCCTCGCCTGCCCCGAGACTCATCAAGGATTGCGCATGGCGAGCGCGGACGAACTTTCCCGGCTCAACGCCGCCATCGCCGGCGGGAAAATCAAGAACCAGGCCGGCAAGCCGGTGAGTCAGGCCTTCGAGGCCGGACTGATGCGCGAAGATGCCAAGCGCATCTATCCGATCCGCGACGGGATCCCGGTGTTGTTCATCGACGAGGGCGTGACGCTCTAACGCTCGTTCGTGCGTTTCACGCATCGAGCCCATCCAGGCAAGGCGGTGCGCCTGGCGTACTGCCTGAACGTTCATCCCGCCGCGACGCTTGAAGGCGTCGTCCTGGGCATCGAGACGATCACGGTTCCGCTGCGTGCGCGGCTCGCACCCGGAAAACCGTTCGGCGTCGGCCTGTATCTGCCCGCGGCCGTGTTCGAGCCGTCGGAAGCGGTCGCGGACGTCCTGCCCCACGCGCGCGAGTTCACTTCCGTGCGGCGCGCGATCGCGCGCCTTGGACCGCTGTGCGCCGAAAATGGCCTCGACGCGTTCACGGCCAACGCCTTTCCCTACGGCGACTTTCACTCCGCGAGCCTGAAGGAGCGCGTCTTCGAGCCGACCTGGCTCGAGGGAGCGCGCGCGCGCTGGACCTATTCCGTCGCTGCCGTGCTCGCCGCGTTGCCGCGCGTCGATGACCAGCGCCGCCATCTTTCGATCAGCACACACACCGGGATGCATTCGAACTCGCCGCGCGCGAAAGGATCCGAGCGCGCCGTGGCCGAGGGCTTCGGCGCAGTCGTCGACGAGTTGGAGAAGATCCAAGCCGAGCGCATCGTGCTCGCGCTCGAGCCCGAGCCGCGCGCGAATTGCGGCGACACGCGTGAACTGCGCGAATTTTTTTCCGGCGGCATTCGTTCCGCGCGCAAAGCAGCCAGCGTGCGCGCGCACTTGGGCACCTGCCTCGACGCCTGTCATGCCGCCGTCGAATTCGAGA
>JAYUUV010000404.1:0-4422 GCA_043754695.1 Planctomycetota bacterium | reverse complement strand
ATGGCGTCGGTGTCGCGACCGGCACCGATGCGTTGTGGCTTGGTTTGCTCGCCCTCGGCGTCAAAGCCGGCGATCACGTGGTCACCAGCCCGTTCACGTTTTTCGCTTCGGCGGCGTCGATCGCACTGATCGGCGCGAAGCCGGTGCTCGCGGACGTCGACTACGACACGGCGCTGCTCGATCCCAAGAAAGCAGAAGCCGCGATCGACGCCAAGACGACCTGCATCCTGCCGGTGCACCTCTACGGTCAGCTCTGCGACATGCGCGCGATCAAGGCGATCGCCGAAAAGCACAAACTGAGGATCCTGGAGGACGGAGCCCAGGCCCACGGCGCCAAGCGCGACGGCTACGGCTGCGGCGGCATCGGCGATGCGGGCACGTTCTCGTTCTACGTGACGAAGAATCTCGGCGCCGCGGGCGAGGGCGGAATCGTGCTCACGAACAGCGAGTCGACCGCGAAGACGCTGCGCCAATTGCGCGACCACGGTTCGCCGGCGAAGTACGTGCATGAAATGATCGGCACGAACTCGCGCCTGCACTCGCTGCAGGCTGCGATTTTGAACGTGAAGCTGCCGCACCTCGAGCGCTGGAATGCGCGCCGCCGTGAACTCGCCGCGCGCTACGACGCGGCCTTCAGGGGTTCGAAGACTATCGCACCGATGAAAGTCGAAGCAGGTTCGACGCACGCTTACCACCAGTACGCCGTGCGCGTGCGCGGCAGCAGTCCGCGCGACGCGGTGATGGCGGCGCTGGCCGAGCGCAAGATCATGACCGCGGTGCACTACCCCACCCCGGTGCACGTGCAGCTCGCCGCAAAACCCTGGGGCTACAAGGCCGGCGATTTCCCCATCGCGGAACGACTGGCGCGCGAAGTCCTGTGCTTGCCGATCCACCCGTTCCTGTCGAACGCAGATGTCGACCGCGTCGCGGAGCAACTGATCAAGCTCTCGAAGGCCTAGTCCGCGAAATCAACGCGCCAGTCTGGGCGATACGAGCCGAGGATGTTCAAGCCACTGCGCAGTTCCTTGTTCGCAACGGCCGGCGCAGTGCTGCTTTTCGCGGCTCCCGCTCGCGCGCAGTCGCTCTACGAAAAGGACTTCGATTTTGCGCACGCCGCGATCGAGCGCGAGTGCGCAGCGCTGATCGAGCAGAAGCACCTCGATTGGAAAGCAGTGCGCAAGGAGCTTGCCGGCGATGCGAAGGCCGTCGCGGACGAAGCGGCTCATCTCGTCTTGCTGACGCGATTGCTCGCGCGCCTGCAGGACGGCCATTGCGCCGTCGTCCCGACCGACAAGACCAAGGATGTGCGCTGGCCCGACGCCGAAGACCTAGTCGGCCCCGGCATGTTCTGGTGTCGCAGCGGCAAGAAAATCCTGGTCAAGACCGTGTTCGGTTCGGCCAAGGAAATCGGCCTCGAAGCCGGCTCTGAAGTGCTCAAGGTCGACGGCAAACCCGTGGACGTCTGGCTGGAACAGCGCATCACCAAGATGCGCGACACGCAATCGGTTTCGACCGAGCAACAAGCCTTCTTCCGCGCCTGCCATCAATGGCTCGCGCTGCCCAAGGGAAGTCGGCTCGAACTTGAGCTCAAGGACCCAAGCGGCAAGCCGAGGAAACGCACGCTCACGTACACCAAGGGCAGCGTGATCCCATGGGGCCCTGCCGTGGAACTGTCGGACCTCGAAGGCGACGGCGATGTCGCCTTCAAGCTGCTGGACAGTACGACGGGCTACATCCAGATCCGCCGCTGCAAGGAGAACCTGCCGGCGCGGATGGATGAAGCACTGGCGAAAGTCGGTTCCGCGAAGGGGCTGATCCTCGACTTCCGCGCCAACGGCGGCGGCGGCTTCGACCACGAGGATTTCATGGGCCGCTTCGTGCCCAATGGACAGACGCTGCACACAGGTGTCAGCTACCAGAGCCGCGGCGAGCATCCCTTCGGCGGCCCGATCGTCGTCATCGTCGACGCCGGCACACTCAGCGCGGGCGAGACCGCCAGCGGCATCTTCAAGGAGGACGGTCGCGGCTACATGATCGGCGAGAGCGCGACCGCAGGCATGTCCTCGCAGAAGACGACGATCGATTTGCCCAGCGGTTTGTTCGGGCTGTATGTCTCGACGGGCTCGAACAAGGGCCGCTTCAACGCCGGCAAGGGCATCGAGGGCATCGGCGTGATCCCTCACGAGATCGTGGCTTATTCCGCCAAGGATCTAGCCGCGGGCGTCGACACGATGATCCGGCGCGCCAGGGAATTGCTCGAGAAGTTTCCCAAGGAAAAAGTCCCGTACAAGGCTCCCTGATCGGCCTGCCGCGGGATCTGTGCGGATGCGCGAGCAGCGCGCGGGCGTTGCGTGTGCTGGTCCGGTTCAGCCGCGACCTGAGTCCAGTGCCCTACGAAATACCAGCCCCGTAAAGCGCGGCGCGCAACTCCCGCGCGAGCGAATCAAACAGAGCGAGGCCTCCGCTTCGACAGCGGGGACCTCTTTGCGTTTTCATTGCGCCTAGGGCGCCATGAAGAACTCGACCGCGTCGCTCAACGTCGAATTCTGCGGCGCGGGGAAACCCGGATCGCGACCCCACCATTGTCCATCGACTCGCGTGCCGGGAATTCGCAGCTGAGGCAGCGGTTGACCGCCAAGTGCGCCGACGGCGAAGGCATTGAAGTCGATCGTGTACACGCCCGAGCAATCGCTGAGCGGCAGACTCGCACCACCCGAGGACACCGCAGGTGTGCGCCGGATCGGCGTAGCGACACACAGCGTGCCGCCCTGGAAAGGAAGCTGACTCTGCCCGCTGATTCCATACAGGAACAGTCCGGCCTTCTGATTGCGAACCTGGCTCGCCGCGACCTGGAAGCCGGCGCCGGCGTTGGCACTCGGCACTCCCTGCCAGGAGATCGACGGTGTACAGCCGAGCGAATTGATCTTGGCGCTGCAGTAGCGCGCGGGATCCGAAGGCAGGCCGTCGAGGATCCACGTGCTGCCGTTGTATCCAGTGGCGACCAGCCGCGTGTTCGTGCGAACCATGCGTTGGGGCGTCGTGTACTGGCCTGCGAGATTCCATGTCTGCCAGTTCAGGCCCTGATCGAACGAGCGCTTGATGAACGCGTTTCCGCCGCCGGAAGTCGCGCCGCAGATCCAGACTTCGTTGCCCACGGCCAGCACATCGAGAATGTGCGTGTTGATCTGCATCGCGCCCAGCTGGGTCCAGCTCTGGCCGCCGTCGTTCGTGCGCACCAGGTAACCGTCATAACCGCAGGCATAACCCAGGTTCGCATCGGCGAACGAAAGGTCCGTCGTCGATGGCGCCGAGCCGGAGTTGTAAGGCAACTGGGCCGGCGTAAACGTGGCTCCGCCATCCGTCGAGCGCAGTTGGGTGCGGCCGCCGCTTTGCACCCAAACGTTGCTGCCGAGGGCTTCGATTCCGACCGCGGGCAGATTCGCCGCGCCAACGGCTTGCCATGTGTTTCCGCCGTCCGCGGTGCGCAGCACGTTGGCCAGACCGCCGGTCGAGTAGTCAAAACCGCCGGTCCAACCGTGCAAGGAATCCGTGAAGGCGACATCGTTGGCATAGAAGTTCAACGAGACACTCCCGACCAGGTTCTGCCAGGTCGCGCCGCCGTCGGTGGAACGCGCCATGCCGCCCCAGTGTCCGACAGCGAAGAGGATGCCGTCGGCAATTTCCTCGACCGCGGAAAACGCAGTGTCCCTGCCGAAAGCGGGCGGATCGACCAGCGCCGCGTCCCACGATGAATTCGTGAGATCGAGTCGCTGCACGTAGCCGTGGTATCCGACACTGACGATCGAATCGCTCGAGGTCACGGCCAGGCCGTACATGCTGGCGGCGATGCCGCGTGAGAAGCGCGTCCAGGTCGCGCCGCCATCCGCCGAGCGGTAAGAGAAGCCGCCTGGACCGACGACGGTCACCAACCCTGGAGCCGTGAACTTCACGGACCAGTTGCCGGGCAGGTCGCCCTCACCTACCCACTGCTGTGTCCAGTTCGCCCCGCCGTCGATCGAGCGCCAGATGTCGCCCGCGCCGGAAACACCGACCACTTCGGCTGCGTTGACGCACTCGAGATCGACGAGCCCCGTGTGCAGCGCCGGACTGATCGAATTCCAACTCGCACCATCGTCGCTGGAGCGGTACTGACCGCTGTCGGTGGTCGTGAGCAGGACACCCGGCGAGAGGTAGATCACATCGGCGGCGGGCTGCGGAAATTTCAATGTCCAGGTCGCGCCGCCATCTTGGGTCTTGAACACACCCGATTGAAAAGTCGGCAAGCCTCCGGCGACGAAGCCCACGTTGGCGTCCGCGAAGTCCATGCCGAGGATCGAGGGACAGTTCGGGTAAGCAGATCGCAACTCCCAGCTGGCGCCCGCGTTCGTGGTGCGCACTATGGCGCCGTTGCTGCCGATGAAC
>JAYUUV010000403.1:0-5839 GCA_043754695.1 Planctomycetota bacterium | reverse complement strand
AAGTCCAATTGAAGAGCGCGCACCAGGAGATCGAGCGCTTGCACGGGCTCGACAAGCTCGCCGCGCTCGGCAACATGGCCGGCGGCATCGCGCACGAATTGCGCAATCCGATGAATGCCGTCAAAGGCTTCGCCGGCCTTTTGAACGCGCGGCTCGCAGAGAATTCCAAGGAACGGCGTTGGGCGTCGCTGATCGTCGCGGGCGTCAACGAGGCCGACGCGATCCTGGGCAATCTGCTCTCGCTCGCAAAACCGGAAAAGCTCGTGCTCGAGACCATCGACGGCATCGAGTTGGGCCGCTCGGCCACGGACGCGGTGTTCAGCGATCCGACGCTCGCCGCGCGGCGCGAAATCTGGTCGATCGAATGGACGAGTTCGCCCGCACCGCTGCCCGCCTTCATCGCCGATCGGCTCAAGCTGCGCCAGGCGCTGCGCAATCTGATCGCCAACGCGCTCGAGGCCCAGCCCGACGGCGGCGCCGTTCACGCACATCTGGAAATCGATGCGCGCGAAGTCGTCCTGACGGTCGAGGACTCAGGTCCCGGCCTCTCGCCCGCGCTCGAGGCCAAGGTGCTCGAACCGTTTTTCACCACGCGCGCCGAAGGCACCGGCCTCGGCCTCGCGTTCGTGCGTCAAGTGGCACAGCTGCACGGCGGCTGTGTCGAAGTTCACGGGCGTGCTTCCGCCGGCGGAGGTGCGCGTTTCGTCCTGCGTTTTCCCCTGATCCGTTCCTGAATACAAGCGATGCCGATTCAACACATTCTGGTCGTCGACGACGATCAACTCTCGCGGACATTTCTGGTCGAAGCCGTTCAAGCCCTGGGCTATCGCGCCTCCATGGCGCGCGGTGGCGACGAAGGCCTGGCCCTGGCGCAGTCCGCCCATCCTGATCTGGTGGTCACCGACCTGCGCATGCCCGGCACGGACGGTTTGGCGCTGGTCAAGAAACTGCACGAGACGATGCCCGACCTTCCTACCGTGCTGTGCACCGCCCACGGCAGCGTCGAAGTCGCCGTGCAGGCCATGCAGGACGGCGCGAGCGATTTCCTGCTCAAGCCCGTGTCGCACGAGGCGCTTGCGCTGGTGATCCAGCGCATCGATCGCGAGCAGCGGCTCGAGCGCGAGAATCGCTACCTGCGCACGGCACAGAACGAGTCGCAGCCTGAGATCATCGCCGAGAGCGCTTCGATGGCCGAGACGCTGCGTTCCGCGGCAAAACTCGCGCGCTCGAAGGGCACAGTGCTGATCACCGGCGAAAGCGGCACGGGCAAGGAACGCGTCGCGCACATGATCCACCGCGAAAGCCCGCGCGCCACGGGACCGTTCATCCGCGTCAATTGCGCGGCGTTGTCGGAGACACTCTTGGAGAGCGAACTGTTCGGGCACGAGCGCGGCGCTTTCACCGGCGCGCACAAGTTGCGCGAAGGCCGTTTCGAACTGGCCGACAAGGGCACGCTGCTGCTCGACGAACTCGGCGAAATTTCACCGGTGCTGCAATCCAAGTTGTTGCGCGTGCTCGAGGAAGAAGAATTCGAACGCGTCGGCGGAACCTCGACCCTGCGCGTCGACGTGCGCGTGATCGCGACCACGAATCGCGACCTGGCGAACGAAGTCAAGAAGGGCAGCTTCCGCGAGGACCTCTACTACCGCCTGCACGTCCTGCCGCTGCACATCGCTCCGCTGCGCCAGCGCGCCGACGACATCCTGCCGCTCGCGCGCCATTTCCTGGCTCACTACGCCAGATTGCACGGCATGAACGCACCCAACTTCACGCCCGCCGCGGAGGCTCAATTGCGCCGCTGGAGCTGGCCCGGCAACGTGCGCGAACTCGAAAACGTCGTGCAGCGCGCGGTCGTGTTGAGCCAAGGCGCGGAAGTCGACATCGCCGACCTGGTCTTCGGCCGCCCGAGCCAACCGACGGCGACGGCCGCGAACGACGGTGCGACGACCGCGAGCTCGAGCCTCGCCAATCGGCCGCTGGAAGACATCGAACGCGAGGCGATCCTGGCCACACTGGCCGGCCTCAACGGCAACAAGACTCAGGCCGCCAAGCGTCTGGGCGTCTCGTCGCGCACGCTGGTCAACAAGATGAAACTGTGGCGCGCCGAGGGACGCGTGGCCTGACCGTGGACGTCAACATGCAAAGCCAGGCGCTGTTGATGCGGCTGCTCGACGCGGCGTCGACACGGCGCGACGTGCTGCTCAGCAACCTCGCCAACACGGAAACGCCTGGTTTTCTGCGCAAGACCGTGCGCTTCGAGGAAATACTGCAGACCGCGCTGGCACGCGGGCAGGACCCCTCCACGGTCGAACCCAAGATCGAGATCGACAGCGACGCGCCGACGCGCGACGACGGCAACAGCGTGAACATGGAACTGGAACTCAACGGCTTGCGCGAGAACCGGCTGATGTACGAGACGTACACGTCGATTCTCGGCGCGCACTTCGAAATGTTGCGCTCGGCTATCGAGAGCGGGCGCTGATCCGACAAGGAATCAAAATGACAGGCTTCGACAAACTCTTCTCAGGCATGCGCGCGGCTTCGAGCGGCATGGCCGCCGAACACGTGCGCATCGACACCGTGGCGAAGAACATCGCCAACGCGAACACCACCAACGTGCCCGGCGGCGGTCCCTACCGCCGTCAGCTCGTGCACTTCGCGCCGCTGCTCTCGCGTGCCATGAACGGCAAGGACGAGGTCGTCGGAGTGCGCGTGGCCAAAGTCGTCGACGACATGACCACGCCGCTACCGCGCATCTTCGATCCCGCGCACGCCGATGCCGACGCACAGGGCTACGTCCGGCTGCCCAACGTCAACACGGTCATGGAAATGGCCGACTTGATCACCGCGACGCGCGCCTACGAGGCGAACGTCACGGCCCAGGAACAGTTCGTCGCCATGGCCGAGCGCGCGCTGCGCCTGATCCAGTCCTGATCGCACACCGAACTCTGAACCCGCACGATGATCCAAGGAATCGGAAGTCAAGGCAGTTCGGCCCTCGCCAACATCGAGGCCGCGCTCAAGGCCCATACGGCCGCTTCGAAGCGCATCGAAGCCGAGCTTGCCAACACGGCGGGCGCGGCGGCCGGCGCGGCTAGCCGGGCCACGGCGGGCAACGATTTCACCAAGGCGCTCAGCGAAGGCCTGCGCACGGCGAACACGGAAGTCAACAAGGTCGAGGCGCTGCCTGGCGAGTTGATCACGGCCAAGGTCTCAGACTTCCACGAGGTCGCCGCGCAGGTCAAGCAGGCAGAACTGACTTTCAAGTTCGCGCTCGAAATTCGCAACAAGCTCATCGATGCCTACCGCGAAACGATGCGGATGAACGTCTGATCCACCTTAAGAACCCCACATGGCCTCGGACATCAAACAATTCACGCAGTCCCTGAAGGACTCCTCCCCGCGCACGCGTTGGATCGCGATCGCGGGAGTGCTGCTGGTCGTGGTGGCGTTCGCCGTGTCGAGCGTGATCGCCGCGCGACCGCACTTCGTCCTGCTGCACAGCCAGATCGACGACTCCGAGCGCATCGCGGTCGAGAAGGCCCTGGCCGGCGCGAACATCCGCTACCGCATCAGCCAACCGCCCGGGCCCTATGTGCTCGACGTCGACGAGGCGCAGTTCTACGAAGCTCAGAACGCCGTGGCCCTGGCCGGCGCCATGCATCGTTCGACCACGGGTATCGAAACCGGCAGCAGCGGAGCCACGACGATCTTCATGACCGCGGCCGAGCGCGCTCAGACGATGCAGAAGCGCGAGTGGCAGGAACTCGAGAACCAACTCGGTTGCCTGGACTTCGTCGCTTCGGCCAAGGTCACGACTTCAGTAGCCGACAATTCGCCGCTGCGCGCACGCAAGCCGGTCACGGTTTCCGTGACGCTGGCGCTGCGCGGAGCGACTGAGCTGACTTCCGAGCAGGCCGAAAACGTCGCGCGCATCGTGCGCTATCGCTTTGATGTGCCCGCACAGAACGTCGTCGTCACCGACCAGCGCGGGCACACGCTCTTCGCCGGTGAGTCGGGCAGCGACGTGAACACCGCGCCGGCCGACCACGGTGAATTCGCGCGCAACTACGATCGCGTGCTCGAAGTCAAGGCCAATGAAGCGCTCAGCCGCACCTACGGACCCAACAAGGGTTACGTCACGCTCGCCAGCGAGTGGGACTACGACCTGCGCACGATCGAAGCCGACGACGTCCAGGCCAAGGGCGCGTTGATCGAGGACGAGAAGACCGAAACGGTCACACCGGCCGGCACCGCGACGCCTGAATCCGGCGGCGCCGCCGGCACCTCTTCGAACATCGCGGTCGAGAATCCCGCCGCAGCTAGCGCAGCGGCAGCAGCGCAGGCCGCATCCGCTCCCGCGGCGACCACCAGCGATCAAAAGAAACGCTACGAGACCGGCCGCACGAAAACGCGCACGGTACACAGCACGCCGACGTTGAAGCGCCTGTCGGTTTCCCTGGTGCTCGACGAAAGCCTGAACGCCAAGCGCGACGAGATCGGTCAACTGGTCGAGGCCATCGTCGGCTTCGAGAAGAAGCGCGAGGACGTGTTGCGCGTCAGCACCACCGCGATCGCCGTTCCGCCGGCAGAAGTCCCCGGCACTACCGACAAGCCGGTCGTCAGCGAGGGCATGTCGCCGACCCTGAAGCTCGTCTTGCAACACGGCATCGAGCTGATGGCCGCCGCAGTGTTCCTGTTCATCGCGCTGAAGGCGATGAAGGGCGTCAAGAAGGGCACGCTGATCCCGCATACAGGCGGCGGCACGCCCTCGGCCTCCAGTGCGAGCGGCGGCTTCGGCCGCGCATTGCCGCAGGGCGGCGAGGTCGACGACGCCGAACCCGATCCTGAACTGCTCGCCCGTGTGCGCGTCGAAGAACTGGTGCGCTCGGATCCGCGGCGCGTCGGCGAGATCCTCTCGCGCTGGGCCACGGAGAACACCAAACCTGCGGGGTCTTCAAGGTGAGCGAATCCGAGGAACGCAACGGCGTGCAGCAGGCCGCCGCTTTCTTGCTGACGCTGGACAAGGACGGCGCGGCCGCGGTGCTGCGTCATCTGGATCCGACCGTGATCGTCGAAGTCGTCGAAGCCATGGGCGACGTCGATGCTTCGGCACTGGCCTCGGACGCCGTGCGCGAGCTGTACAAGCGCGTCGTGATCGACCTCAAGCGCCCCGGCGGCGTGCGTCGGCGCTCGGCCGGCGAACTCAAGCAGATGATCGAACAGACGCTCGGCCGCGAACAGGCCGGCGCGGTGTTCGAGACGATCCAAAAGCGTCTGCAGCAAGAACGTCCTTTCCTGTCGATCGAAAAGGAACCGCCGCACGCCATCTCCGCGGTGTTGACGGAGCAATCCGATCCCGTGGTCGCGTTGGTGCTCGCGCACCTCGAACCGGCGCTGTCCGCCGACGTGCTCAGCGTTTTCCCTTCCGAACGCAGCAGCGAGGTCGTGCGCCGCATGGCGACCTTGATTCCACCGGGCACCGACACGCTGCTGGCGATCGCCGAAGACCTGCTGCCTCTGGTGAAGCAGGCTTCGGGCGCTGCGATCCCCGTCGAACGCTCTGTGCGTCTGCGCAGCGTGGCCGAGATGCTTGGCCGAACGAAGGGCGACATGGAGAAGACCGTGCTCGAGAGCCTCGACGAACAGAACGGCGAGATGGTCAAGGAGATCCGCGAGTACATGTTCACCTGGGACGACCTGGCGACGGTCGAGCGGCGCTCGATGCAGAAGATTTTGACTTCCGTCGACACGCGCACGCTCGCGATCGCGCTGAAAGGCTCTTCGAAGAACGTCGAGGCCAACATCGTCAACAACCTTTCCGAGCGCGTGCGCGTCA
>JAYUUV010000402.1:0-8135 GCA_043754695.1 Planctomycetota bacterium | reverse complement strand
CCGCGCCTTCCGGGCGAGCGATTCGCGCGATCCGTCGCGCTCTCAGCTGGCCCCAGCGTCTTTCAATCCGGTACAAGATGGCGACTCCATCAAGTTCTTCGCATCGGGAGTCGGGGTCGCGAGAGTTGGAAAAGTCACGTTGCGTGCCGAGTCGGGCACTCGTCCCGCCTAACATTTCGGCTTGCACGCGCGCGGGGCGCGTACACGATGGAGAAAGGTAGGGTGGAGAAGTACCTGACTCCGTACGCTACAGCTGCGCGATTTCCCGCGGATGTTCGAGCCATAGATCCGGCTCGATGACGGCGAACGAGGATCGCGCGAACGGCCCCCACATCGCCGCCGCGGTGCGCGTGCCCGCGGACTTGCCGCACTGGATGTCGTGGGGCGAGTCGCCGACCATGATCGCGCTTTGAACGGCGTGCTCGAGCCGGCTGAGCGCGAGCAACGCGGGCTCGGCCGCCGGCTTCGGCTCGCGCACGTCGTCGCAACCGATCACGACCTCGAAAAAGCGCGCATATCCCGCGCAATTCAGGCCGCGCTGCGCACCCGCGCGCATCTTGCTGGTCACGATGCCAAGTCGCACACCGCGCCGATGCAACTCCTCGACCGCTTCGAGCGCGCCGTCGTAGGGCTTGACCATTCGATCGTGGTGCGCGTTGTTGTATTCACGGTAGGTCTCGATCATGCGCTGCACGAGCGTCGGATCGTCGCTCCACTGTTCGAATTGCCAGCGCAGCGGCCGGCCGAGCCCGACGAGCCACTCCTCGCGATCGAAGACGCGCGAACTGTGCGCGCCAAGCGCGTGACGGTAAGAAAGCTCGATCAATTCGATCGAGTCGATCAGCGTGCCGTCCAGATCGAACAGCACGGCACCTGCGCCAACCTGGGCCACGCTCAATCCAATTCGGCAATCACCGGCGCGTGATCGCTGGGCTTTTCGCCGCCGCGCGCGCCGCGGTCGATCTCGACCGAGCGGCAGGCTCTCATAGCCGGCTCGCTCATCAGGAAGTGATCGATGCGCAGCCCCTGCTCGCGCTGGAAGCCGCGCGTGCGGAAATCCCACCACGTGTACTGTCCGCCTTCCTTGTGAAAGTGGCGGAAGGCGTCGATCAGACCGGGCTCCTGGATTTTTGCCAGCGCGCGGCGTTCGGGCTCCGAGCACAGGACCTTGCCGCGCCATTCCTCGGGGTCGTACACGTCGCGATCATCGAAGGTCACGTTGAAGTCGCCGCACAGCACGACTTTTTCGCCCATGTCGAATCGCTCGCGCACGAACTCGGCCACGCGCGCCATCCACTCGAGTTTGTAGGCGTATTTTTCGCTGCCGACCGACTCGCCATTGACCACGTACAAGTTGAGCAGCAAAACGTCGCCGACCTGCGCGGCGATCGCGCGCTTCTGCGCGCTCTCGTCCTCGCCCGGCAGTCCGCGCACGACGTCTTCGATGTTCTGGCGCGCGAGGATCGCGACGCCGTTGTAGGTCTTCTGCCCGAAGGTGGCGACGCGGTAGCCCATTTCCTCGAAGATTTCGCGCGGAAACTGCTCGTCCAGACACTTGATCTCCTGCATGCACAGGACATCGGGCTTCTTCGTCTCGAGCCAGTCGACGATACGCGGCAAGCGCGCGCGCACGGAATTGACGTTCCAGGTGGCGATCTTCACTTGACCCTCGGCGGCTGGGCATCGTGCAGCGACTTGAACCAGCCGCGCACAAAGAACCAACGCAGCATGCCAAGTCCGATCGCCAGCATCACCAGCAGCACGATCGGGTAGGACCACTTCCAGCCGATCTCGGGCATGTGCGTGAAATTCATGCCGTACAGTCCGACGATAAACGTCAGCGGAATGAAGATCGTCGAGATGATGGTCAAGAGCTTCATGACTTCATTCATCCGATTCGACACGCTCGACAGCCAGACTTCGAGTAGCGACGAACCCAGCTCGCGATAGTTCTCCAAGAGATCCATCACCTGCACGGTGTGGTCGTAGCAGTCGTTCAGGTACAGACGCGTCTCGTCGCGGATCAAGGTCGAATGGTCGCGCAGCAGCGCGTTGAGCGCCTCGCGCTGCGGCCAGGCCGCGCGCCGCAGGGTCAAAAGCTCGCGGCGCAACTCGTGGATGCGCGGGATCGAGGCGTGCGTGGGCGCGAGCAGCACTTCGTCCTCCAAGGCCTCGAGCCGTTCGCCGAGGCTTTCGAGCACCGGGAAATAGCTGTCGATGGTCGCGTCGATCAACGAGTAGGCCAGCGCGTCCGCACCCTTCGAGCGAACCTTGCCGGTGCCCTTGCGCAGCCGTTCGCGCAGCGGATCGAAACAATCGCCGCAGCGAATCTGGAAACTGACCACGAAGTTCGCGCCCAGGAAAAGGGACAATTGATCGGTGTCCAGATGTCCGTCGTGCTCGGGCATGCGCATGACGATGAACAGCACATCGCCGTAGGCCTCGACTTTCGCGCGCTGGTGGCCGCTGAGCACGTCCTCGAGGGCCAGGCGGTGCAGCGAAAAAATCTCGCCGATCTGCTCGATCACGTGCGCGTCGCCGAGGCCGGCGATGTCGAGCCACAGTGTGCGCCCGGATTCCTTCAGGCCGCGCAAATCGGCCAGCGTGACCGCCGGAAACTCCTGCAGATGCTCCGCATCGTAGGTAAAAGCCCGCATTTGCGGCTTGGGCGCGTTCGGGTCGACGAGCAGCTCGCCGGGCGGACTTCCGGGGCGATTGCGGCGTCGCAGGCCTGTTCCGGCGCGTTTGGCTCTTCTGTTGGAGATGGCGGCAACCCTCGCCGCTCGCTGCGGCGCGCGGATTGTAGAGCGGTTGGCAACAGAAAAAATGGTCGGCGCGCAGGGTCCGCGTGCGCCGAGGCGTATCCTGTCTGCCTTGATCATCCAAATTCGAAGGAGTGCGCACCGTCCGTGACCGACCGATCCTCTTCCAACCGCCCCCGCCGTGGCGGCCACCGCCCGGCCGCATCAAGCTCCCACGGGAGTTCCCCTGCTCGCAGCTCCTCGCGCGGGCCCGCCGCTGAACCGCTGCATCCGACCGCCGAGCCGCCGGATATCCCGACTTTCCGACACTGGGATCTCGGTCCCGAGGTCCAGGACGCGATCGCCGGGATGAACATCGAAGTCCCGACGCCGATCCAGTGCCTGGCGATCGGACCGGTGCTCGAGGGCCGCGACGTGATCGCCAAAGCCGAGACCGGCACGGGCAAGACGCTCGCCTTCGGCGCGCCGATCATCGCCAAGCTCGATCCCGCGCGCTCGACGGTGCTCGCGCTGGTGCTCTGCCCGACGCGCGAACTCGCGCAGCAAGTCGCCGCGACACTCGAAGTGCTCGGCAATGCCAAAGGACTGAAGACCGCGCTGGTCGTTGGCGGCGAGCCGATGCAGGGCCAGGTGCAAGCGCTGCAGAAGGGCGCGCAAGTCGTGGTCGGCACGCCGGGCCGCGTGCTCGATCTCTACGGGCAGCGCTTTCTCTCGTTCCCGTGGACCGAGTACGTCGTGCTCGACGAAGCCGACGAGATGCTGGAGATCGGCTTCATCGACGACGTGAAGAAGATCCTCAGCTATACGCCTGACGAGCGGCAGACGCTTTTGTTCAGCGCCACATTCCCGGCCGAGTTGCTCGCGCTCGCGCGCGAATCGACGCGCAATCCCGCGGAGATCGCGACCGCGGCCGGCGTGGCCACGGTCAAGACCATCGAACAAGTCTGGATGCGTCTCGATCGCGAGGACCGCGCGCTGGCTTTGATTCGCATGATCGAGCAGAGCGCGCCCGAGGACGTTTTCCTGGTGTTCTGCGATCGGCGCACCGAAGTCGATCTTTTGATGCGTCGCTTGCAGCGCATGCCGTTTTCGATCAAAGCGCTGCACGGCGGTTACGACCAGCCCTCGCGCTTTCGCGTGATGGCCGCGTTCCGCACCGGCGAGGTGAAAGCATTGGTAGCGACCGATGTCGCTTCGCGCGGCTTGGACGTGCTGCACGTGACGCACGTCGTGAACTACGCCGTGCCCCACGATGTCTCGAGCTACACGCACCGCATCGGCCGCACGGGTCGGGCCGGGCGCTCGGGCGCGGCGATCACGTTGGTTTCGCCCGAGAGCGCCGGCCGCTGGCGCGACATCCTCGCCGCGGCCCCCTGGGAAATTCCTGAAGTCGACTTGCCCGGTCCCGGCGGCGACGTGCGCGGACGGCACACGCACACGGCCCCGTTGCGCCCGCGCGTGGTCGAGGTGGTCGACGTGGTCGAATCGGCACGCGACGAGCGCGACGAGCGACCGGCGCCTGCGCGTCCGCGCGCGGTCGAGCCCGTGCGCGACGAACGCGGCGATCGAGGCGAGCGTGAAGTGCGCCGGCGCTCCGAACCCGAGCGTGCGCCGCGGCGCGAGCGACCGGCGCCTGCGCCGGTCATGGAACGGCCGCCTGCGCCGCCGCCCGAGCGCCGCGATTTCCGCGAGGAACCGCGCCAACGTTCTGGCCGCGAGGAGCGCGATGAACCCCGCCAGCGTCCGGGCCGCGAGGAGCGCGAGCGCTTCGTGCCCGAGCGGCAACGCGAGCAATCGGCGCGGCCGGTGGCGGCGCAGAACGCGGTGCCTCAAACTGGCGAGCGCACACGCCGCACGCTCTCGACGCGCGAGCGCCTGCGCTTGGAACGCGAAGGCAGCGGAGTGCAAGATCCCACGCGGCCAAAGCGGCGCTGATGCGGCAAACATCGCGGCTGGTCGAACGGGGATTGCGAACTAGAATCACTCGCGTCGCAGTCTCCCGCACAACCTGACTCCCGTCACTTCGATCGAACCTCCATGGGCGGCACCAATCCGTTTCTGCCTCCGCCGAAGCTCAAGCTGCCCACGCAGCCCTACTCGATCACGTTCGTGCCCGAGGGCCGCAAGCTCGAGGTCGACCCCGCCAAGTTGCCTTACTCGCGCGACGGCTTGAAGGGTTCGATCCTCGAGATCGCGCTGGGCAACGGCATCGAGATCGACCACGCCTGCGGCGGCGTGTGCGCCTGCTCGACCTGCCACATCATCGTGAAGAGCGGCTTGGAATCCTGCCCTGAAGCCAGCGACGACGAGTTGGACCAACTCGACAACGCACCCGGCGTCACGCCACGCTCGCGCCTGGCCTGCCAATGCGTGCCCGACGGCAGCGTCCCCCTGATCGTCGAAATCCCCGGCTGGAACCGCAACTTCGCGAAGGAAGCGCCGCATTAGGTGGCTGGCTCTTTCATCGATTAGCACTCGAATCGTTGAAAGTGCCTGGCGCCGTACTGGAAGGCCCGCCGATGCCCGTCCCCGATAAAATCCCCCCCACCGACCTCGCCATGGAAGTCCTGCTCGCCCAGCCGCGCGGATTTTGCGCCGGAGTCGACCGCGCGATCGAGATCGTCGAGCGCGCGCTCCAGAAATACGGTGCTCCGGTTTTCGTGCTGCACGAAATCGTGCACAACAAACATGTCCTCGAGGACCTGCGCGCGCGCGGAGTGCGCTTCGTCGATTCGCTCGACGTGATCCCGGAAGGTTCGGTGACGATCTTCAGCGCCCACGGAGTCGCGGCCGAAGTCGTGAAAAAAGGCAACACGAGACATTTGCGCGTGATTGACGCCACTTGTCCGCTGGTCACCAAGGTCCACGATCAAGCCCAGCGCTATGAAACGTCCGGCCGCGAAGTGATCCTGGTCGGACACCCCGGCCACCCCGAAGTCGAAGGTACGCGCGGCCGCATCGAAGGCCCGGTGCACGTGCTCTCGACCGTCGCGGAAGTCGAAGCCCTGACGGTCAAGGATCCCGAGCGCCTGGCCTACGTGACGCAGACCACGCTCTCGGTCGACGACACGCGCGAGGTCATCGAAGCGCTGACGCGGCGCTTCCCGAATATCCGCGGGCCGGCGCTCAAGGACATCTGCTACGCCACGCAGAACCGCCAGGACGCCGTGCGCGACATGACCGGCAACATCGATTTGTTGCTGGTGGTCGGCTCGCAGAACAGCTCCAACTCCAATCGCCTGCGCGAACTTGGAGAGCGCAAGGGCCTGCCCGCGCACCTGATCGACGACGAACGCGACATCGATCCCACCTGGTTTCGCGCGGGCATGCGCATCGGAGTCACGGCCGGCGCTTCGGCTCCCGAAGCCGTCGTGCAGCAGGTCTTGGAGCGCCTGCGTGCGCTAGGCGTTCACTCGGTGCACGAACTCGCGGGCAAGAAGGAAGGCATCGTCTTCCGTTTGCCCGACGAACTCACGCCTTGACGCGCCGCTCGCGCGCCGCGCGGATCAAACCCTCGGCATAGTCGATTCCGCGCGGCGTGCGCGAGCCGTGCCAAGAGAGCAATTCGCCGTCGGCGATCACGAAGCGCTCGCGCGCAAAGCCCGTGGCTTGCGCCAGTTCATCGCGGTGTTTGTCCTGGAAGGGAAACGGTTCCGTGCACAGGAAGACGACATCCGGCGCTTTCGCCACGAGTTCGCGAACCTCGATCGTCGGGTAGCGCTCCGAGTTCGACGCGAAGATGTTTTCGCCGCCGGCCTGATCGAGCAAAGCGCTGACGAAGGTGTCGCGGTTGACGCTCATGTATGGCTTGCGCCAGATCAGGTACGCCCAGCGCATGCCACGAGCGCCGCGCGCGGCCTGAATCACGCGCGCACTGCGCGCTTCGATGTCGAGCGCGATTTGCTCCGCCTCCCCCACTCGCTCGAGCGCGGCGCCGATTGAGCGCACCATCTGCGCGGTCGCCGTGGCGTCGCGCGGCATGCTGACGTGAAGCGCAATCCCCGCGGCGCGCAACGCGTCTGCATCTTCGACGCGATTCTCCTCCTCGTTCATCAAGACGAGATCGGGCTCGAGCGCCGCGATGCGCGCCACGTCGGGCGTCTTCGTGCCACCGACCTTCTCGATCGCCTCGACGCGCTCCGCGGGATGGACGCACCAGGCCGTCCGACCGACGAGATCGGCGCCGCGGCCGAGATCGAAGACCAGTTCGGTCAGGCTGGGGCAGAGCGAAACGATGCGCATGGCTCGCGTGCGAGGATCTAGGGCTTCGCCGTCGCTTCGAAGGCCGGACGCGGAATGGCGGGCAGCGTTTCGCCGGCCAGCCGATGCACTCCGAGCGCGTATTCGCGGATCGTGCGCTCGTAGTCGAACTGCTGCACGTCCTTCCAGGCATTGCGGCCCATTTGCGCGCGTTTCGACTCGTCGTCGAGCACGTTTTCGTAGGCCTGCGCCAAGCTTTGCGCATCGAAGCCGCACAGCCAACCGTTGCGGCCGTCGACAATCAGCTCCTTCATCATGCCCACCGGCGTGCTGACCGCGGGAATGCCGCAGGCCATGCCTTCGACCGTCGAGCGCGGTCCGCCTTCGCAACTCGAAGCGCACACGACGAGGCCGCTCTTGCGGTAGACATCGGCGAGTTCGGCGGTCGAATCGGTCCAGCCGCGGATCTCGATCTGGTCGGCGACGCCACGGCTCTTCGCGCGCTCGCGCACGAAGGAATCGAGCGGACCCATGCCGATGAACAGCGCGGAAAATCGCTTGCCGCGCGCCTTGGACAGGGCGATCGCATCGACAATCTTGTCCAGCCCCTTGTTCGAAACGAAGCGGCCCGCGTAGACGATGTCGTGCTCGCGTTTCACCGGCGTCTCGATCGTCCTGAAAGTCGCGAGATCGATGTACAACGAGCGCAGCACGAGCACTTTTTTCGGCGGCACGCCGAGTTGTTCGAGCAACGGCTTCAACTCGCCCGAGTTCACCACGCGAAAGGCCAGCGCGCGCTCGCGCGCCCAGCGCAGGTAGAGCTTCGTCGCCACGCACTCGAAACGCTCGCGCACGTTGGAGGCGATCGGATAACCGGGAACGTGGTGAATCTCCGACAGATAAGGCACGCCTGTGATCTTCGACATCGCCGCGGCAGCACGGCCGGCCTGGAAGATGCCGTAGTCGTGGCTGACGATCAGCGTGGGCTTGTGCTCGCGGATCAGCTCGACGCCCTTGCGCTCCCAGAAACTGATCAGGCCGGAGCGGCCGCAATCGGCGGGATGCAGGAACACGTTGCCGAGGATCTGGCGCGTCGTGACCGGCTTGTCGGGCCTCGGCAAGAGAATGTCGACGCGCTCGAAGTAGCGCGAAAAGCCGCGCTGCGTCTCGTAG
>JAYUUV010000401.1:0-5212 GCA_043754695.1 Planctomycetota bacterium | reverse complement strand
TGCTCGAGGGCGGCCTTCAAGTAGCCGCGCCAGGCGCCTTCGCGAAACAAGCCTGGGCTGGCCGTGACTTCGGCACCCTTCGCCACGGTTCCGCCGGTGACCACCACGAGCGAGCCGCGGCAAAAGACTGCGTTGCGGCCGTGTCCCACGAACTCGGTGCGGCAGGCGACCGCCTCCTCGTACCAGGCCGGAAAGAGTCGGCCGTCGTAACCCAGGCGATCGACGAGCAGGTGTCCCCAATGGTGCAGACAGTGCCCGACGATGTCGTCTTCGCCGCGGTTCCATTGGCGCGCGCTCGAAAGCGGATAGGGATCGCTCCAGAAAAATCCGTGCGAGTCCGCCACGGCCTCGGCCCAACCCGGAGGCAGGGTTGTCGTCAGCGAAGCGAAGTGGGCAATCGTCGCCGAATACGGCCTGGAGTCGCTGCCGAAGGCATAGAGCTCGGCAAGTCGACCACCGAAAAGCGCCAAACCAGGCTGCGAATTCCAGGTCTTGTCGAACCACAGCCGCGCCGTGTCCATCTGCTTGGTGATGCCTTCGAGGAAGGGCTTCGGAAACGGACCGGCGACCATGGCATCGGCGCTGAGTGCAAACTCCATCGGCACTCCTGCGATCGGTTTCACGGCCTCCAGGTCGCGGCGTGCGAGCGCAATCGGCCGTGCGATCCAGGCGCCTTCGAACTCCTCGAGGCCGAGCTTGCGCTGGGCTACTGCAAAGTCGACCCACTGGCCATTGACCAGGACCATGCCGCGTTCGAGGTTCGCCTTTTCTCCCGGCGTGACCCAGCGCTCCTGGTAGCGAACGAGACCGCGCGTGGCCATTTCCGCGTCCTCGTCGGCCTTGACTTGCGCATCGCGCTGCTCGGGTGTGAGCCATTGCCCCTTGTAGCGCACGAATCCGAGCGCAGTGCGGGCTGCGACGTGGTCGGGATCGAGCTCGACGGCCTTCTTCCAGGCCTTCTGCGCCTCGCGCTTCATCTTCTTCGTGAGCGCGAAGTCGCCGGCCTGGAAAAACTCCTCGGCGCTCTTGGCCTTGGCCATGCGCGCTTCGAATTCCTGGGCGTCGGTCTGCTTGGCGATGATTTCGACAATCTCGCTGCGTTGGACCTTCAGCTCGCCGACACCGGTCTTCACGGTGAGCACGCCCTGCTCCTCCTTGACCAGCGTGCCTTCGATGCGCCGCCCATCCTTCAGCACGTACACATCGGCAATTGCCTGCGCTGCAAGCAGCGCCAGCCAGGCGGCAACGATCAACGCGCGTCGCGACATCGAGGCGATGATACCGGTCCCCGGTAATCCGCCGCCGATTTTTTGCGTCGCGGGTATCGCTTGGTTATCGGTGCGGCAATCAGCGGCGGCGAATTACCGGGGACCAGGCTCGTCGCCGAGGTCGTCCTCGCGGTCGCGTTGGATGCCGTATTTGTCGAGCTTGCGCTGCAGGGCGAAGCGCGAGATGCCCAGGATCGCCGAGGCCTTGCTCTTGTTGCCGCCGGCCTCGGCCAGGCTCGACTCGATCGAGCGGCGCTCGAGGTCGGCCACCGCGTCGCGGATGTTGGCGTTGTGCTCCGGGGCGGAATTTCCGGCCCCGCTTGCCGAACCGGCGCGCCGCTCGAGCACCGCACCCGAGAGATGTTCGAGCCGCACCTCGTCCTCGCTGAGCACCACCAGGCGGCGCATCTCGTTTTCGAGTTCGCGCACATTGCCCGGCCAATCGTGCAACGCCAGCGCGCCGATGACTTCGCGCGGCAGGACCGGCACGGGCCGCGAAGCCTCGCGCGCAGCGCGGGCGAGCAACGTGTCGGCGAGCAACGGGATGTCCTCGCGCCGATCGCGCAGCGGCGGCAAGCGCACGCCGAGCACGTTGATGCGATAGAAAAGGTCCTCGCGAAACTCGCCGCTCTTGACCATCGCGTCCAAGTCGCGGTGACTGGCGGCGATGATGCGCACGTCGACGTGCTGGCGCTGATCGGATCCGAGCGAGCGGAACTCGCCCTCCTGCAGCACGCGCAGGAGTTTCTTCTGCATCTCGATGCTCATGTCCCCGATCTCGTCGAGGAACAGCGTGCCGCCATCGGCCTGCTCGAGCAGGCCGCGCTTGGCCTTGTGCGCACCGGTGAAGGCGCCGCGCGCGTGACCGAACAGCTCGCTCTCGAGCAAAGTGTCGGGCAGGGCCGCGCAGTTCTCGCACAGGAAGGGCTTGTCCTTGCGCGGGCCGTTGAAGTGGATCGCGCGCGCGATCAATTCCTTGCCGGTCCCGCTCTCGCCGAAGATCAAGACCGGCATGTCGGTCGGGATGATGCGGTCGAGCTGCTGGAACACGCGCCGCATGCCCTCGCTCGAGCCGACGATGTTCGTGTAGTCGTAGCGACCACGCTCGCGGCCGAGTTCGGCGCGCACCACGGCGAGTTCCGTGTCGCGATCGCGCACCTTGCGGCCCATCTGCTGGTTCAAAAGCTCGATCCTGCGCGCGGAACCGGCCAATTGTTCGTTGCGCTCGCGCAATTCCGCCAAGGTGCGCGCGTTGAAGATCGCGATCGAAGCCTGGTCGGCGAGCAACTTCATCAACTCGAGATCTCCGGTGCCGAACGCGCCGTGCTGCAGACGGTTGTCGACGTAGAGCACGCCTTCCACGCGCGGTTCGCCGCGTTCCTGCGCGGGATGGATCGGCACGCACATGACCGAGCGCAAGCGCAGGTCCTCGACACTCGCCATGCCGCTGAAGCGCTCGTCGCGGCCGGCATCGATGCTGAGCAGAGCGCTGGCCGACTTGACCACGCGCCGCGCGATGCCCATGGACAAGCGCGAGGCCGGTATCGGGATGTCTTCGCGGTCGAAGCTGCGCGCGACGCGCACTTTCATGGCCGCCGGCTCCGTGCTGCGCGCGTCCTGGGCCGTCGCCACCTCGGCGAGCAACAGGAAGCCGCGCTCGCCGCGCGAAAGCGCCACCGCGCTGTCGACGATCGAACGCAGCAATTTCGCCAGGTCGGTCTCGCGCACCAGATCGCGCGCAACGCCGGCGAACACGCGCAAGTGCTCGCGCTCCCGCAGAACCTCGCCAGTCAACGTTTCATGGCCGACATCGCTGAGCATCAGGTCCGCAGGCAGGATCGCAACGGTGTCGCCGCCGCGCGAGGCTTCCGGCCGATCGAGTTCGACGGTCAGGATCGCGCGACCTACTCCGACCTGACCACCCGGACCGATCGCGGCGCGCTGGATGCGCACCCCGTCCAAGGTCGTGCCGTTCGACGATCCCATGTCGACGATCCAGGCGCGGCCGTCCTGCTCCTCGAGCCGACAGTGATGGCGCGAGATCAGCGTGCCGTTGAGCCGGATGTCGTTCTCGACGGCCCGCCCGATGGTCACGACCGGACGATCGATACGCAGATCGCTGCGGGTGCCTTCCTCGACGACGGTGACCTTCATGCGCTAGGTTGGTGGCTGAACTTCGCGCGGCGACCGCATGGGCGATTCCGCACGTAGCCCCAGACTAGCCCCTCCAGGGGTGTTCGGTTACCGCACACCAGCCCCCAGCCGACCATCCAAAATGCCTCCGATAGAGCCCAAGCCTTGGTTTGACAAAGGGTTACGCTTCGAGTGCACCCAGTGCGGCGCGTGTTGCCGCAACCACGGCGAGTACGCCTTTGTGTATCTGACCGAGCACGACCTGCGCGCGATCCCGCGTTTCCTCGGCATCTCGCGGGCGGCCTTCGTCGAGCACTACTGCACCACCGACGAGGACTGGGTCGTGCTGCGCATGGACCAACCCGCCTGTGCATTCCTCGACGAGAACAGCCGCTGCAAGATCTATCCCGTGCGTCCCAAGCAGTGCGCGACTTGGCCCTTCTGGACCGAAAACCTCGAACGCTCCACCTGGGAAGGACCGATCAAGGACTGCTGCCCGGGCATCGGCAAGGGCCCCCTGACTCCCGCCGGCGAAGTCGAACGCATCGCGCGCGAGACCGACGAGTTCTACGCCAGCTGACGCGAATCGGACAGCACGGTGCCAGGCACGATTTTTCCCGATTCGCGTCAGCGACCCTCGTAGCGCGGCTTGCGTTTCTCGGCGAAGGCGGCGAGCGCTTCGAGACGGTCGGCGGTCGGGAGCGTGCGTTCGTAGCAGCGCGCCTCGGTCTCGAGCGCTTCGGATAGCGGCTGCTCGCAGCCCTGATCGATGGCCGCCTTGGCCGCGCGCACCGCGACCGGACCGTTGTCCGCGATCTGGCGCGCGATTTCGAGCGCGGTCTCCATCAACCGCCCTGCGGGTGCGATGCGATTGACCAGGCCGATGCGCTCGGCTTCTAGCGCGTCGATCCTGCGCGCGGTCAGGATCAGGTCCTTGGCGCGAGCGCGGCCGATCAGGCGCGGCAGCCGCTGCGTCCCGCCGGCGCCGGGAATGATCGCCAGCGAAGTCTCGGTCAGGCCCAGTTGCGCGTGTGGCGCGGCGACCCGCAGATCGCAGGCCAAGAGCAATTCCGTTCCCCCACCAAAGGCGACACCGTTGATCGCTCCGATCGTCGGCTGCGGCAGGTTGGCGAGGTCGTCCATCGTGCGGCGGATGTTCTTGACGAACAACGGCACGCGACCCGGCGCCATGCCCTTGCGCTCCTTCAGGTCCGCGCCCGCGCAAAAAGCCTTGTCGCCGGAACCTGTGATCACGATCGCACGCACCGATAGGTCCAGCGCGAGTTCGTGAAACAGGCCGCGCAAGCGCTTGAGCGTCGGGAACGAAAGGCAGTTCATCACTTCCGGCCGCGAAATCGTCAAGCAGGCGATGTGCTCCTCGCCGGCGACCCGCGCCAGCGTCACCAGCTCGGGCAGGTCAGGAATGTCCGCCGGAAAATCTTCGAGAAAATGCGACATGTCGCAGAGTCTACAGCGAGTGCGTCAGCTCGAGGGCGGCGCGCGCGACTTCGTGCGGATCGATGCGCGTGAAGCAGGCCAGGTGCGCCGGGCCAGTGAGCGGACAGGTTTCGCGGTGGCAGGGACTGCAGACTTGGTTCGCGCGCACGAAGCGCGTGTGCGAAAGGTGATCCGCCGTGTGCCGTGGATCTGTCGGACCGCAGACCACGACGACCGGAGTTCCGACCGCGACCGCGAGATGGCGCGGACCGTTATCGGCGCTGACCACCAGACGCGCCTGCGAGAACAACGCCGTGAGTTCGGCGAGGTCGAGCGCGGGTCCGTCGAACACGACCAGGTTCATGGAGCTCGTC
>JAYUUV010000400.1:0-5839 GCA_043754695.1 Planctomycetota bacterium | reverse complement strand
CGACGTTGCGGACATGGGCATCATCATGACGGAAAACATCTTCCGTCATCTCGGCGCGGACCCAGAAGGTCGCAAGACTCGCGAGGGCTACTTCAAGATCGTCGAGAAGGCTGCGCACGAGGTGGGGCCGGCCATCCTGACCGCGGTGTTGAACACGATCCTGACGTTCATACCGGTGTTCATGCTCGCCGGACAGGAAGGCAAACTGTTCAAGCCACTGGCCTACACCAAGACCTTTGCGATCTCGGCCTCGGTGATCCTGGCGTTGACCGTCGTGCCCGCGGTGGCGCTCCTGGTTCTGCGCGAGGGCCACTGGCAGCGGCGAACGCGCTGGCTCGTCGCGGCGGCCGTGGGCGGACTGGCGGCCATCGCCTTGCGGGTCGTGCTCGTGCGCGTTGCCGGTGTCGAAGGCGCGTTTGGTTGGCCGATGTGCGGCGCGCTCGGAGTGATCATCGCCTTGGTCTTCGCGCGCATGCTCGGCGAACGCATCGTGTCGGCAGACGCAAGTCCGGTGTCGCGCGTCATCCACGCGATCTATGGACCGTCGCTGCGCTGGGTATTGGCGCACAAGGCACTGTTCCTGACCCTTCCGGTCTTCCTGATCGTGCTCGGCCTCTCGATCTGGCTCAGCTTCAGCGTTGTCTTCCGACCACTGAGCTGGTCTTTGGAAAGGGTGGGGCTCGAACCGCAGAAGTGGGCCCCATGGAGCGCCGTCGCACATACGTTTCCCGGCCTGGGCCGCGAGTTCATGCCGCCGCTCGACGAGGGCTCGTTCCTCTACATGCCTTCGATCCTGCCGGCGGGCTCGCTCACCCAGGGGCTCGAGGTGCTCGCCACGCAGAACGCGCGAATCCGCGAAGTCCCCGAGGTCCTCGACGTCGTCGGCAAGATCGGACGCTCGGAATCGGCGCTGGATCCGGCGCCGACGAGCATGGTCGAAACGATCGTGACGCTGAAGCCCGAGGCGGAGTGGCGCGAGAAAGCGCAGCGCCGCTGGTTCTCCGACAAACCCGACTTCGTGCGCACGCCGCTCGCGAAAGTGTGGCCCGAGACGCGCAAGATCACGAAGGCGGAACTGCTGCTCGAACTGCAAGAAAAGGCCTCCATGCCCGGCGTGCTTCCGACCTGGCTGCAGCCGATCCAGACGCGCTTGGTGATGCTCTCGTCGGGCTTCCGCGCGATGATGGGCGTCAAAATCTACGGTCCGGAGTTGTCGGAAATCGAGCGCATCGCCCGCGAAATGGAGCGCGCCCTGCGTGAGGTGCCCGGGGCGGTCGACGTGGTCGCAGATCGCATCATCGGGAAGCCCTACCTCGAGTTCGTGATCGACCGCCAAGCGGCAGCGCGCTACGGCGTGCGCGTCGAGGACGTGCAGGAGGTGGTCGAGATCGCCATCGGCGGAGAGCTCGCCACGACCACGGTCGAAGGCGCGGAGCGCTATCCGGTGCGCGTGCGATTCGCGCGCGAGCTGCGCGATTCGGTCGAGGCCCTGGAGCGGGTGCTCGTGCCGACGTCGTCCGGTGCCCAGGTTCCGCTGGTCGCCGTCGCGACCTTCCGCGGCGCCGTCGGGCCGCAGGAGATCAAGCGCGAGGACACGCTCAAAGTCGGCTACGTCACGCTCAACACCCGTGACCGAGACGAGATTTCCGTGGTCGAGGACGCCGAACGTCTGTTGCGCGCAAAGATCGCCGACGGGTCGTTGGTCGTGCCGGCGGGCTACTACTACCGCTGGGGCGGTCAGTTCGAAGCCCAAGTGCGCGCGACCGCACGGCTGCAGATCGTCGTCCCACTCGTGATGGCGCTGATGTTCCTGCTGATCTATCTGGGCTTCGGCCGCTGGTGGATCGCGCTGATCGTGATGTCGGGGATCGCGGTTTCGGTCACCGGCGGATTCCTGATGCTCTGGCTGTGGGGCGTCAATTTGAGCGTGGCAGTCTGGGTCGGCGTGATCGCGCTGCTCGGCGTCGCCGATGACGACTCTGTCGTGATGCTCACTTACCTCGAGCAGCTCTTCAAAGAGCGAACGCCGAAGACCGTCGCCGAAGTGCGCGAACTCGTGGTGGAGGCCGGCCTCAAGCGCATCCGGCCCTGCTTGATGACGACGGCGACGACCGTGATCGGACTCGTCCCAGTGTTCTTGACCCACGGCCGAGGCTCTGACGTGATGCAGCCGATGGCGATCCCGTCGGTCGGTGGAATGGCAATCCAATTGATCACGTTGTTCGTCGCGCCGTGCCTGTATTGCCTGGTGATGGAGCGCAAGCTCTCGCTCGCGAACAGGAAGGAGAGTCACGCGTGACGACTGCGACTGTCGAACGCAAGGCGCAGGGCGTCGCGACGCAGTGGCATCGTCTCGATGCCGCGGCCTTGCTCTCCGAATTGGAGACGACGAGCGCCGGACTCGCTGCGGACGAAGCGGCTCGCCGGCTGGAGAAGTCCGGTCCCAACGAACTCTTGCGCGCTGAAACCTCATCTGCGCTCGCGCTCTTCCTCGGCCAGTTCAAGAGCCTGATCGTCGGCATCCTGGTCGCGGCGGCCGTCGTGTCAGGGGTGTTGGGCGAATGGCTCGACGCCTCGGCGATCCTCGCGATCGTCGTGCTCAACGGGATCATCGGCTTCTACCAGGAGTACAGCGCCGAGAAAGCGCTGGCCGCATTGAGGCACATGACGGCTCCGACCGCCCGGGTTCGACGCGGCGGCTCGAGCGTGCAGGTGGCCGCGCGGGAAATCGTGTCCGGGGACATGCTCGAACTGGAGGCCGGGGATCTTGTCGCGGCGGATGCGCGCTTGATCGAGGTCGCATCGTTCCAGACGAACGAAGCATCGCTGACCGGTGAATCCAGCCCCGTGGAAAAGCGCGCCGAGGCTTCCGATCGCGACGAGGTGCCGCTGGCGGATCGGACCAACTCCGTCTACCTCGGGACGAGCGTCGCGTCAGGCCGTGCGCTCGCCGCAGTCGTCGCGACCGGCATGCAGACCGAGTTCGGCCGCATCATGGAGATGCTGGCCAGCGCGGACGCCGGCGAACGCACTCCTTTGCAGGAGCGACTGCAGTCGCTGGGCCGTCTCTTGGTTTGGTGCTCGCTTGGGCTGGTCGCGCTGATCTTCACGATCGGACTGCTGCGTGGGATGCCCGCGCTGGAACTCTTCATCACCGCGGTGAGTCGCGCCGTTGCTGCGGTACCCGAGGGCTTGCCCGCCATCGTGACGGTCTCCCTGGCCCTGGGAGTGCAGCGCATGGCTCGACGTCGCGCGCTGGTGCGCCGGCTGCACGCGGTCGAGACGCTCGGCTCGACCAACGTGATCTGTTCGGACAAGACCGGAACCTTGACGGTCGGAGAGATGACCGTGCGGGAGCTGTGGGTGGCGGAGCGTAGTTTTGCAGTCAGCGGTGAGGGCTACGGGCCTGCGGGCGAAATCACACTCGAAGGCGCGAAACCGGCCGACGCAGCGCGCGCCGATGTCGAGCGCTTGTTGACGGTGTTCGCCGGTTGCAACAGCGCCGCACTGCAAGAAGAGAACGGAACTTGGAAGGTGCTCGGGGATCCGACCGAGGGCGCCTTGCTTGCAGCTGCGAACAAGGCCTCGATCACCCCCGCTGACCTGGACGCGAAGCTGCCGAAACTCGGCGAGCATCCCTTCGACTCCGACCGCAAACGCATGAGCGTCGTGCGCAAGGCCACAGACGGCGCGAGATTGGCGCTCGTCAAAGGCGCACCCGATGTCCTGCTGGGGTTGTGCGACCGCATTCAGCGCGACGGGCGCGTCGACAATCTGAACGACAAGGATCGCGAGCAGATCGCCGCCAAGGTGGAAGCGATGGCACAACGCGCCATGCGCGTGCTCGGCGCTGCGCAGCGCGAGCTCTCCGCGGGAGAATCGTTGACCGATGCAGGTTCCATCGAACGCGGCCTGATCTTCGTAGGATTGGCAGGCATGTTCGATCCGCCGCGATCCGAGGCCAAAGACGCGGTGGCCCTGGCGCAACAGGCCGGCATCCGCGTCGTGATGATCACCGGCGACCATCCGCGCACGGCCGAGGCCATCTCGAAGGAACTCGGCATCGCTCGTCCGTCCGACGAGCTGATCTCGGGCACTGAGCTCGACCACGTCAGCGACGAGGAATTCGCGAGCCGGGTAGAGAGGATCTCGACCTACGCGCGCGTCACCGCGAGTCACAAATTGCGCATCGTGCGTGCGTGGAAGAAGACCGGCGCGATCGTTGCGATGACCGGCGACGGCGTGAACGACGCTCCTGCTATCCGAGGCGCTGACGTGGGCATCGCCATGGGCATCTCAGGCACCGAGGTGACCAAGGAAGCCTCGGACATGGTCATCACCGACGACAACTTCGCGTCGATCGTCGCGGCTGTCGAGCAGGGGCGCGGGACCTACGCCAACATCAAGAAGACGCTGCAGTATCTGCTCGGCGGCAATGTCGGCGAACTGTTGCTGATGACGATTGCGGTGCTGTTCGGTCTGCCACTGCCGCTGGTTGCGGTGCAGCTTTTGTGGATCAACCTCGTCACCGACGGCCTGCCGGCACTTTGCCTGGCGACCGACCCCATCGACCACGACGTGATGGCGGAGCAACCGCGCCAACAATCAGGCTCGATCACAGATCGCACTTTCGTCGCCAACATGCTGCTCTCGGGCTGCCTGACGGCGGGCGTGACGCTCGCCGTCTACGGGTACTCGCTCGACCACTTCAGTGTCGAGATCGCCCGCGCGCACGCGTTCGCGACGCTGGTCTATGCCGAACTCCTGCGCTCGTTCGGCGCGCGCAGTACCACCAAACCACTGTGGAGACTCGGACTGGGTTTCAATCTGAAACTAGCACTGGTCGTGGCTGCGTCCATCGGCCTTCAACTGTCGCTGCCGCACTTTGGAGCACTCGGGCGCGTTCTCGATGTACCGGAAATGCCGATGAGCCATTGCTTCAGCCTGCTGGCGCTCGGCGCGATCCCGTTGGTGCTGATGGAGCTCGTCAAAGTCTTGCGTCGGACCGCCGCTCCGCTCGAACCATGAGGTGAACCCGCATGCAATCACGGACCAAAGACCCGGCGAATCGAAATGACCACGCCATGTGGAGCGGCTTGGCGGCCGTGCTGCTGATGGCCGGCTGCTCGACGCATCCGGCACGCTCGGAGCAGGAGCAACGGGCTGAACTCGAGCAGACGCGCGACGCCTATCGTCCGAAAGGCGCACGTCCGCTGTTGCCGCCGCTATCGGCCGAATCCACACGTGGGGACCTGGCGCGCTATGCGGCGTTCAGCAGTCCGCGCGTCGAGCAGAGCTTTTACGCCTGGGCCAGATCGGTGGAAGAAATCACGCTCGCGCGCTCGCGGCCTGACCCGACGCTGTCGCTCGAGATCGAGGTCAGTCGCATGCTCGAGGCCTTTCGCCCCGGGTTCGAGACGATGATCCCCGGCCCGGGCAAGCTCGCGCTTGCCGCCGAAGCCCAGTCCGCGCAGGCCTCGGCCATGCGTCACATGTTCGAGCAGACGGTGCTCGAAGCGGGCCTGCGCGCCTGGACGGTCTGGCTGCGAGCCGCGTGGCTGGTCGACGTGATCTCGATCCGCGGCGAGATCCTTGCTGTCGTGCGCGACATCGAAGACTTGGCATCGACGCAGTTCCGCGTCGGAAAAGTGTCCCAGCAGGACGTGCTGCGCGTGCAGATCGAGCGCGATACCCTGGAGACCGAGATCGTGTCGCTCGAGGACAGCCGCACGCTGATCCTGGCCGAGGTCCGATCGGCGCTTGGAATCGCGCCCGCTGAACCTCCGCCGCCGATTCCCACGCGTTTGCCCGAGAAACTCTCCGAGCTTCCCGCAGGCGA
>JAYUUV010000399.1:0-6371 GCA_043754695.1 Planctomycetota bacterium | reverse complement strand
TGCCAGGCACCTGACTTTCCGATTCGACGGCTACTTCCAGGCGGGTGTCCGGGCGCCCGACGGGTCGACGGATTGGGGGACCCAGGCCAGGCAGAAGGCGCGCACGGTCACGTTGCTGCGCTTCAGCGGCACTTCGAGCGGCTCGAGCGCTTCGCTGCGCGGGTCGCTTTTCGATTCGGCGGCCTTCAATTCGGCCCCGATCTCTGCTTCGAGGGCGGCGCGTTGGGCGCGCAGCGCCTCCAAGGTTTCTCCGGCGCGCTCGACGTCGCCCGATTCGCGGGCACTGCGGCTCGCGCCGCGCAGCGCGGTCGAGGCCTTGCCGACGGCGGATCGCTTGCCGCCGAACAGCGCGCCGAGGACCGCACTGCCGAAGGACAGAGCGGTCGAGAACTTGGCGTCGCGGGCCTGGCCTTCCTGCACTTCGATCGCCTGTTCCGCGCGGCGGATGCGCTCGTCGAGGGTCGTGAAACGCGAGCTGTGCCTGGCGCGCAACTTCGCCGCCAAGGCGTCACGGGCTTCGCGCGCGATCTGACCGAGGCGCAGCCGGAAATCGCGCTCGCTCTCGCCGGGCCGCGAGACTTCCTCGAGACTCGGGCTTTGCATCAGCGGCAACTTGACATTGCGGTAGACCGCGTCGACGAATTGCTTGCGCCAGGCGTCGTAGGATTTCGGTTTGCCGGCCTCGGGCGAGAGCAGCTCGAAGCCGGCATCGGCCTCGGGTTCGCTGGAGACATCCTCGAGATCCAGATCGACTTCGATCGAAGCCGTGAAATCGACGGCTACCAGCCCTGAAGACAGTGGCGTGAGCGAGTGCACGGCGACTTCGTGCTCGAGGCCGAGCTTCTTGTCGACGAAGTACAGCTTGGCGCTGGCGAACAACATGGCTGCATACGACAGCGAGCAGCCGGCGGGAATCTCATCCCGCACAGGCAGGAAGACTTGGCTGATTTCCGGCGCGAGAACCGGCCGAGTCGCAGCGGCCTTCGACGACACGCGCGCAACGCTGGGCGCGGCGCTCGGCGGTTTCAGCGCGCTCGGCGTCGGCGCAACGCTCGAAGTCGCGCCGAGCTGCGGACGGCGCGTCTCGCACAGGCGCTTGATCTCCGCCCGCGTCATCGGGCCGCGCAGATACGACAAAGCCCAGCGCACTTCGATCACCTGCGGGCCGTCGGAGTGCACATTGTTCATCAGGAACACGCGATTGGTCAGGCGCGACATCATCGCGTCCACGCTCGCGCGGTCGAAGCCGGTGGAGGCCTGCGCCGCAGCGCCTTCGAGTCCGTCGAGCACACGCGCTTTGTCGCGCTCGGTCTGCAATCGGCCGATGAACCACGTCCCGGCATTCGACAGACCCTTGTAGTCGAGGTCGACAGGATTCTGGGTCGCGAGTACGACACCGACTCCGTAGGCGCGCGCCTGTTTCATCAACAACAGGAGCGGCCGCTTCGAAGGCGGCTCGGCCGTTGGCGGAAAATAGCCCGAGATCTCGTCCATGTAGAGCAGCGCGCGCAGGCTCGACGTGCCCGATTGCGTGCGCGTCCAGGCCAGCATCTGATTCAAGAGCAGCGAAACGAAGAACATGCGCTCGCTGTCGGAAAGGTGCGCGATGGAAAAGATCGCGATGCGCGGCTTGCCCTGCGGTGTGTACAGGAAGGCGCCGATGTCGAGCGGTTCGCCCTCCATCCAGGCCGCGAATCCCGGGGCGGCCAGCAGGTTGTTCAGGCGCATCGCCAGCGCGAAACGCTCCTTGGCTGGATAGAACGAATCGAGTTCCAGGACGCCGATGCGCTTCACCGGCGGGTCCTGGATCTGCTGGATCAATTTGCCGAGATCGAGATCGAGGCCCGCGTTCCAGGCTTGGCCGAACAGCGTCGAAAGCAGGATGTGCTCGCGACTCTGGATCGGATCGGCGTCGATCCCGAGCAGGCACAACAGGCTCGTCGCCGTCGACGCGATGCGTTCGCGAAAGAGTTCGCTGTCCTCGCGCAGCACTTCGCTCGGCGCGCGCAGCGAGTCGAGGATCGAAACCGGAGTGCCGGCGTTGGATCCCGGTGTGTAGACCTGAAAATCGGCAGCCGCGCGAAGCTTTGCGATGCGTGCTCCGTCCTGGCCCCACTGCGCAAGACCCGCGCGCCAGGTCGCGGCCTGTTGCTCGGCGAATTGCGCGGAACTCAGCCCCTTCTTCGCCGCATCCTCCGCGTTGATCCAGGGTTCGAAATCCTTCGCCGCCAGATCGGGAAAAGTCAGCAGCAGATTCGAGAGATCGCCCTTGGGATCGATCACGATCGCCGGAATGCCGTCGATAGCCGCTTCCTCGAGCAAGGTCAGGCACAGCCCCGTCTTGCCGGAGCCCGTCATGCCGACGCAGACCGCATGCGTCACGAGATCCTTCGAGTCGTAGAGCACCAGCCGCTCGCTGTCGCCCTGCTTCGAAGCAAGGTCGTATTCGCGGCCCAAGTAGAACGATCCAAGTTGCTCGAAATCCGTCATGGAGGTGATCCTATCGCGGGATTCTAACGCTACTCTCCGGCCACATCCCATATGAACGAGGCCAACGCCGAGCTCTTATTTGCAGAATTTCTCCGCCAGGGTCCGGACGCCGACTTCGCGAATTTCTGCCGCGAATATCCCGTACTTGCTCCGCGACTGCGCGAGTTGAAATCCGCCCACGAGCGCGCGTGCGCAGCTGCGGCAACGCTCGCGGCAGCCGATGCGAGCCACTTGCCGCAGGCTGGTGACACTCCAGCGGTTTCGAGCGACTTGCTGGCGCGTATTGTCGCTCAAGGGGCGAAGGGCGCGCGCTATGCGCTGCGCGGCGAAATCGCGCGCGGCGGAATGGGCGCGATCCTGAAGGTCTGGGACGAGGATCTTGGCCGCGAATTGGCGATGAAAGTCGTGCTCGGCCGCGATGGCGAGAAGGCGAGCGGCGTAACGCCCGGCGTCGACGGCCGACGAATCGCGCGCTTCCTCGAAGAAGCGCAGGTCACCGGTCAGCTCGATCACCCCTGCGTCGTGCCGGTGCACGAACTTGGCCTCGACAGCAATGGACGAATCTACTTCACCATGCGCCTGGTTCGCGGGCGCGACCTCGATCGCATTTTCAATCTGGTCTTCGCCGGCCAGGAGGGCTGGACCGAAACTCGCGCGCTGAGCGTCTTGCTGCGCGCTTGCGAGGCGATGGCCTACGCGCATTCGAAGGGCGTGATCCATCGAGACCTGAAGCCCGCCAACGTGATGATCGGAAGTTTCGGCGAGGTCTATGTGATGGACTGGGGTCTTGCGCGGGTGCAGGGCCGCGTGGACACCCACGACCTGCGTGTGCGCGAGATGGCGACCGCGCCCGGCGTGCGCACAACGCGCGGCACGCAGGGCGGCGCTCGCTCGGACTCGGGCCTGATGACCATGGAAGGCGAAGTCATCGGCACGCCGGCCTACATGCCACCGGAGCAGGCGCGCGGAAGTGTCGAGGAGATTTCCGCGCGCTCGGACGTGTATGCGATCGGTGCGATGCTCTATCACCTGCTCGCGCGCCAGATGCCCTACGTGCCGCGCGGCGAAAGTTGGAGCGGAATCGACGTGCTGCGCGCAGTCCTCGACCGTGCGCCGACTCCGTTGCGCCGACTGCGCGCTGACGTGCCGGTCGAGCTCGAGGCGATCTGCGAGAAGGCCATGGCCCGCGATCCTGGCGAGCGCTACGCGGACACGCTGGCATTGGCCGAAGATCTGCGCGCATTCCTCGAGGGTCGCGTGGTCAAGGCGCACCAAACAGGCGCGATCGTGGAGTTGCGCAAGTGGATTCTGCGCAACAAGCCGCTCGCGGCGGCGGCCGTGCTCGCGCTCGTGTTCCTGGTTGCCGGCCTGCTGGCCAGTCTGGTTCTTTGGCGCGCAGCGCAAGAAAACGCGGCGCTCGCCCTGTTGCGCGCAACGCAGGCCGCCGACAATGCGAAGCTTGCGCAGGAACAGCGCACGCTCGCGCTCGACAACGCCAAGCTGGCCGATGAACGCGCGGGCCAGGCAATCGCCTCGGCCGATCGCAGCGAAGCGATGCTGAATTTCCTGCAGGGCATGCTGGCCAAGGCCAATCCGGCGCTTTCGATGGAACGCGACATCAAGGTCAGTACGGTGGTCGACCAGGCGGTCAAGCAACTGGACGGGGGCCTGTTCGCCGCGCGGCCTGAGTTGGAATACGGCATGCGTTCGGCGCTGGGCGACACCTACGCCTCGCTCAGCCTGCTCGAGGAGTCCGAGCGGCAGTTCCGGCTCGCGGACGAGCTGCAGAAGGGACTGACGTTCGCGGATCCGCTGGAACGAATTCGATTCGAGGTCGAATTCGCCGACACACTGGTCGCCCGCTCGAAATTCGCGGAGGGCCAAGCTCTTGCGCAGATCGCGCTGGATTCGCTCGAAGGTATGCATGCGGCCGAGTGCGTGCCCATGGCCCGCGCGCTGCATTTGTTGGCGTCCGCGCGCTACAACCAGGGCTCGACGCCCGAGGCACTGGCGTTCATGCGGCGCTCGCTCGCGGTGCGCGAGGCGGTCGATGGCGCGGACGGTGAAGAGACGGCGCGGGCACGCGCCAAACTGGCCTTCTATCTGTTGCAAGACCGCAAGCTCGACGAGGCCCTGGCGCTCTTGAATCGCGCCCTCGGTGTGCTGCAGAACGGCTCGGCTCAGGCGCGCTTCGATGCTTCCGAATCGCTGCGCTATCGCGCGGGCGTGTACCAGACCCGGCGCGAACACAAGTTGGCCGAGACCGACCTACGCGCTGCGCTCGCGATTCGCGAAACGCTGCTGGGTGAAGAGAGCATCGGTGTTGCCGATCTCTTGAACGAACTCGCGTCCCTGCTGGCGGTGACAAACCAGTTGGACGAAGCGGAAGAGCTTGCCCAACGCGCGCTCGCGGTTCGGCGCAAACTGCTTGGGGCTCACCGCGACACGGCGACGGCCTTGACCACGCTGGCCGTGGTCAAGGCGGCCCGCGGCGAAGTGGACAACGCGCGCGCGCTGCTGAAGGAATCGCTGGAGATGCGCCTCGAGGTCTTCGGTCCGGACAGCTCCGCGATCGGCGACAGCCTGCGGCGCATGGGCAAGCTTGAACTCGACAGCGGACAGTTGGATGCCGCGGACAAATTGCTGAGCGATGCGCTCGAAAGCTGGAAGAAGTCTCTGCGTCCGGAGCACGTCGATCTGGCACTGATCGAGCTGGACCTGGCAAGAATCCGCCAGTTGCGCGCCCAATGGCCTGAAGCCGCGGCGCTGTTCGAACACGCACTCGCCTTGCAAGCCGCCGCCTATGGCGAGACCAACCCGAACACCAACGACACGCGCGATCGACTGATCTCGACCTGGATCCAGGCCAAGGATTTTTCGCACGCCGAAGCGCTGTTGCGCGAGATTTTGCCGAAGTACGAAGCCGACTCGCCCAAGGGCAGTGCGATGGTCGCGTACACGGGTGCGCAGCTAGGCGCGGTGCTCGTGCGTCAGGAACGCTTCGACGAAGCCGAGCCTTTGCTGCTCGCGGGCTGGAAGGCCATCGGCGAAAACCCGCGCATGTGGGCGGTCAACAAGTTGCTGATCCTCGACCACCTGATCCTGCTCTATGAGGCCCGCGGCGACGAAGCCTCGGCGCAGCTCTATCGCGAGAAAGCCGCAAAGCTGCGCAAGTAGCGCGCGCTACTTCACCAGCTTCGCGATGAACTTGTAGCTGTCAGTGACTTTGCCCGACGAGTTCACGTGCTTCAGCGTGCCGCTCATGTCGCCGCCCTTGACGACGCCGTCCCAGACATTCTTTTCGCCGCCGCAGTTGATCGCTTCGGCCTGGAAGTGCGTCGAATCGCCCTCGCGGGTCGCGCTGTAGGGCGACATGGTGAAACCATAGGCGCGGCAGGCGCTCGAATCGAACGCGCCGCTGGCGAACGTCAAGCGGTCCTTGTCGCCTGTGGCGTCGTTGCCTTCGCAGATCATGCCCTCGAAGACCTGGCCGTCGAGCGGGCCGCTCGACTTCTTGCCGCTGAAGCGATACTCGCTTTTCGCGCCCTTGTCGTCGGTCATGATCATCTTGCCTTCGATCGCATCGCCGCGGATCGCGCCGTTCCAGGCGGTGGCTCCCGCCTTTTCGCTCTTCGCTGCGGCTTCGAAGCTCGCCGCAGCGCCTTCGTCCTTCGCGGAGTACGGCGCGCTGACGAATCCATGGGAGCGACAGGCTGTCGACTCGAAGCGCCCGCCGTCGAAGACGAGTTGATCTTGCTTGGAGTCCTTGGGCCCCGCGAGCGTGACCTGATAGACGCGCCCGTCGAGCGGCCCTTGACCAAGACCGGATTGGCAGGCGACGAGCGCGGGAAGGGCGAGCAGGGAAGTGAACGCTAGCGAAA
>JAYUUV010000398.1:0-14445 GCA_043754695.1 Planctomycetota bacterium | reverse complement strand
GCTTCACCCGCGTGCACTCGATGCGGGGTGGAATCCTGGCTTGGAGCGAGCAGGTCGACCCGACGATTCCGCGCTACTAGCCGTTCGGTCGCCGCCGATCCTTCACCGCCCCTTTACAGGCGACAGACTCCGGCTAGAGTTAGCTTCACGGAGCGAGGCCCTGCCTCTTCGCTCCTGAGCGCTCTCCAGCGCTCCAGGCCTTGATCTTCGGATCGAGGCGCCCTGGCAGCCGTTCCTGCCAAAGACTGCTGGGGCCGCCGTCGAAAGGTTCTGCCACCTGACGATGGCCGTCCGCCGGCGCAAGCTGGTGTGACCCGCGCGGAGTCGTCTCTTCGGAGACGACTCCGGTTTTTTTTGCGTGGCAGCTACATCGATTCGCACTCGAATCGTTGAAGGTGCCTCGCACCGTACCGCGGAACAATCGACAGATCCAGGTACACAGCGACGCGGCTAGTGCCCGACGTCGTAGTACTCCTCAGCCAATCCATTGAGGATCACCCGGCCGCTCAAGGCGAAGACGCGCACGACGCAGATCTGTCCGTCGAAGGTCACCTGCAACGAACCGCCGGGGAGCGCGCGGCCTGCTTTGTCGAAGCTCAAGAATTGCCGCCCGCCAAAATCGATGTGCGCGAGCCGCACGCCTTCGAACACTCCGTCGCTGGTGAAGTCGCGCTCGAAGGCTCCCTTCTGATCGGGCCGCTCGAGGAGTTCGCCCTGCTCGTCGACGACGCGCCAACCTTTGCCGCCCTCGAGAAACTGGAACGTGCACGGCTGGCCTTCGAAGCCCGCCATGTTTTGCGCCACGCGCAGATCGCGCGCGAGCAGGCGAGCCGCGTTGTCGAGCGTGATCCCGTGCCGACCGAAGTACGCCGGAATCGCAATGCCCGCAACGATCGCCATGGCCGCGAGCACGATCAACATGACGAGCAGGGAAACCCCCGCCCTCCCCGCAGGGGCACCTCGCAGCAGTCGCATGGACTGGGTGTTTCGACCTTTGCCGAGGGGCTCTTGAGCCGCCTTGGACTTGGGGCCCGACCGCCACGGCTCGGGGCGTGGATGGCCCCCCGGTGACCGTGGAGCGAGGTCTATCAGTGTGTGGAACGAATGCGTCACAATGTCGCTTCGGATGATCTTACTTCAGCTTCTGCTGCTAGGTGCGGCGGCCGTTGTGCTCCAGGATCCGCCGCTCGTCCTGGTGCCCGAGGGCTGGCGCCACGAACGGCTCGATTTCCCCTTGTCCTTCGCGCCCGAATTGGAGTTTCGCGGCTTCGAGGATCTGAGCTTCGCACCCGGAATGTTCGAGCTGAACTCCGGCTCATATTTTTCGTACGCGCTCGGCTTGCGGCTCGAAGGCGACGTCGAGGTGGGGGAGGTGCTCTTAGCGCACTTTCTCGAGGGCTACTACGGAGGTCTCTACCGGGCCGTCGCGGAGGGACGCAAGCTGCCGCTCGAGGATCGGCCGACCCGCGCGAGCGTGCGGCGCGACGGCGCGAACTTCAAAGCGAGCGTGCGCACGTTCGATGCCTTCACGGATGGTCGCGAGCTCGCGCTCGAATTGGAGTTCAGCGTCCACTGCACACCGCGCACGACGGAAGTGCTCGGCCTTGCCTCGCCCAAGTCAGCGGACGCGCCGATCTGGAAAGAGTTGCACGCGATCGGCGACGCCTGGCACGCCGCTCGGCCGGCGCCGGTGTTCCTGAATCACGTCTATGCGGTCGTCGATCGCGAGACCTATGACGCCATCGCGCATTCCAGTTTCCTGCGCGAGACCTTCGCCGTCAGCGAAGAGCGCGCGACCAAGCGCGCGGACGTGTCCTATTCGGGCCTGTACTTCTACGGAGCGCGCACCTACTTCGAATTCCTGCCGCCGGATGCAGCGGCGGACCTTATCGAAGGCAATTGCGGCCTCGGCTTGGGAGTGGAGAGTTTCGGCGCGCTCGACCTGTTCGCGAAACGACTCGCTGCCGACGGAATGGAGACGCAGGGCGGTCCGATCACGCGCGAACTCGGCGGCGAGCCGTTGCCGTGGTTTCGAATTCTTGGCGTCAGCATGCCGCCCTCGCCGCTCAGCGTGTTCGCGCTGGAATACGAGGCGCAATTCCTGAAGCGCTGGCACGCCGATCTGGCGCCTGCGGACGGTGGCATCTCGCGCGCGGACGTTCTCGCCCGTTATGCCGCGTCGCTGAAGCGCTCCGAATTGCGCGCTGCTGCGCCGTTCGCTGACGTGCAGCAGGTTGATCTCAATGTGAGCGATGCGCAGCGTGAACGATTGACCGCGCTCTGCAAGACGGCGCAGCACGAGATTCAGGACGAAAAGGCCGTGCGCGTGATTCGCGGCCCGCAATTTCGCTTGGTCCTGAAGACTTCGGACAAACCGGGTGGCGTCACGGCCGTCGAACTCGCCTTGCGCCAACCGCTCGAACACGAGCCGTTGCAACTCGGACGAGCCCGGCTGACGTTCTCGGGGAGGACGGCGACAATGATCCTGGGCCCGTGACTTTCAATCCAAGTGCGCTTCACTAGGATGGTCCGCCCACGCCCCCGTAGCTCAACTGGATAGAGCGCAGCTTTCCTAAAGCTGAGGTTGCAAGTTCGATTCTCGCCGGGGGTACCCACCCAAACTCACTTGGGCGAGTCGCTGGAGCAACTTGGAGGAGTCACTGCGCTGAACGAGTTACCGACGCGGCTGGCGTTGAAAGACATCCGATCCGCCTTGCGATCAGCCGATCACAACTCTCTTGCTTGGCCGGCAGCAAACCTTGCGATTGGACGGTACCCAGGGTTGCTATCAGCCGGTGCCCGAAACCGCTCGCCATCCGCGCCACACCGTTGCGGGCAACCTGGGAGACAGTCTGAAAAGAGCGGTCGTGGTCCCTGCAGGGCGGCGCTGGGCCAAACCTGACCTATCTGGCGAGCGCGACTCGCCAGGAGGAACACCGTTTCGGGAGCCTGTTGATGTTCAAGGCCCGCGCTACCCGTGAGGCGGATGCGCGAAGGGCAGCAGGTACCAGAGTGCAGTCGTTGCATGTCCGGCTTGAGCCTTGCGTTGGCATGGCTTATCGTTTTCGAACGATGAAACGTCGTGCCCAGAGCCAACCGGTTTGCTGCCCACCCGCCAACGCGAAGGCCGACCTGCGACCGATCGAGGGCGTCAAGGCCGATGCTGAGTTGGCGGCGCTCGCCAAGGCCATCGGGCATCCGGCGCGGGTCCAGATCCTGCGCATTCTCGTGCGTCGAATTACATGTGTTTGCGGGGACATCGTCGATGAATTGCCGCTTGCCCAGTCGACAGTCTCTCAGCATCTGAAAATCCTCAAGGGAGTTGGGCTGATCCGAGGCGAGGTCGACGGACCACGTACCTGTTACTGCGTCGAGCCGCGCACGCTCCGTCGCCTGAGGGCCCTGGTCGGCGGTCTTTGAACCTCCGGCCTTCAATCACCACATCGTCCATCGGCGATCAAATCAAGGAGACCTCCAATGCTGCCTTCCATCCGTGTCTTCGACCCCGCCATGTGTTGCTCCAGCGGTGTGTGCGGCCCGAGCGTCGATCCTGAACTCGCCCGCTTCGCTGCCGATGTCGACTGGCTCCAAAAGCAGGGTGTGCAGATCGAACGATTCAACCTCTCGCAACAACCGTTTGCGTTCGCTGAAGAGCCGGCGGTGAAGCAGGCGCTGCAACGCGGCGTCCAAGTCCTGCCGCTCGTGCTCGTCGGCGAGCGCATCGCTGTCGAAGGGTCGTATCCCTCGCGCGAGACCATGGCCGCGCTCGCGGGGCTGGTGGTGAAGAGGCAGGACAGCGCGCCCGCAGCTTCGAGCTGCTGCACACCGACTTCGGGACCCAAACCGAAGAACAGCTGCTGCTGAAAGGGGCGCGCCGTGGACTTCCTCGAACGCGCACCCAGAAACCTGTTCTTCACGGGCAAGGGCGGTGTCGGCAAGACGAGTGTCGCTTGTGCGACCGCGCTGACGCTCGCGAAGCGCGGGCGTCGCGTGCTGCTCGTGAGCACCGATCCGGCTTCCAATCTCGATGAGGTGCTGGAAACAAAGCTCGGATCGGCTCCGACCCAGATAGCCGGAGTCCCACGGCTCTTCGCGCTCAACATCGATCCAGAAGCTGCAGCGCATGCCTACCGTGAACGCATGGTCGGGCCGTACCGCGGAGTCCTTCCGGAAGCAGCTGTGCGCAGCATCGAGGAGCAGCTCTCGGGCGCGTGCACCGTGGAGATCGCCGCCTTCGACGAGTTTTCGAAGCTGCTCGGCGACGATGTCGCGACGGCGGCCTTCAACCACGTCGTGTTCGACACGGCACCCACAGGTCACACGCTGCGCCTTCTGGAGCTGCCCGCTGCTTGGACAGGTTTCCTTGAATCGAACGTCGGCGGGACATCGTGTCTTGGACCACTCGCCGGTCTGAAGGCGCAGCAGTCGATCTACGACGCGTCGCGGGCTGCCCTTGTCGACGGCAAGCGGACGGCGCTGGTGCTCGTGTCGCGCGCGGAAAAGTCGGCACTCGTCGAAGCTGAGCGCACGCGACGCGAGCTGACCCAGCTCGGCATCCGCCGGCAGGAGCTGGTCATCAACGGCATTTTCCGTGCGACGGACACAAGCGACCCCGTGGCCGTTGCCATGCAAGAGCGCGGTCAGCTCGCACTGCGCGAGATGCCAGAAGGCCTGCGCGAGCTGCCGCGCAGCAAGTTGCCGCTGCTCCCCTTCGGACTCGTCGGCCTGGATGCGTTGACGAAACTCTTCGCTGCTGCAGCGCCGCCATACGCAGCGCGCATTGCTGCCGTGCATCTTCCCGCCGCACTGCCTGCGCTCGCCGCGCTCATTCCCGAGCTCGAAGCGGGTGGCCACGGCGTGATCATGACCATGGGCAAGGGCGGTGTGGGCAAGACCAGCGTCGCCGTCAGCATTGCCGTCGAGCTGGCACGCCGCGGTCACAAGGTACACCTCACGACCACGGATCCAGCCGCGCATGTCGAAGCCGCACTCGGCGCCACGGTGAATGGCGTGCGCGTGAGCCGCATCGATCCCGCGGCCGAGACGCGCGCCTACTCGGAGGAGATCTTGCGAACCGCAGGTGCAAACCTGGATGCGGCCGGGCGGGCGCTGCTCGAGGAAGACCTGCGCAGTCCTTGCACGGAGGAGATCGCGGTTTTCCGCGCCTTCGCTCGCATCGTCAATGAAGGCGAGCACGGCTTCGTCGTCATCGATACTGCGCCCACTGGCCACACGCTGCTGCTGCTCGACGCAGCCGAGTCGTATCACCGCGAAGTGCTTCGAACGAGCGGAGCTGTGCCCGACGAGGTTCGTCGCCTGTTGCCGAGACTGCGCGACGAGTCGTTCACCAAGATCTTGATCGTCACGCTGCCCGAGGCGACGCCCGTGCACGAGGCCGCGCAACTTCAGCGCGAACTTGGCCGCGCAGGGATCCGCCCGTTCGGGTGGATCGTGAACCAGAGCTTGGTTCCGCTGTCCGTGACGGATCCGGTCCTCGTCAGCCGACGCGCGGCCGAAGCGCGATTCCACGACGAAGTGCGCGAGCTTGCGGTACGGGTCGCGTTGGTCCCGTGGACGAACCAGGCAGCGCAGCCCAGGCTCGAGCTGGTCAACGCTCGCGCAGAGACTCCACTCGCAGAGGCACGGGCGTGAGCAAGAGCACCCGGAGTTTCCGCGCCGCGTCGAAGCGGGAGTTTGCAGCGTGAACAAAACAGCAGGCGTTGCCGGAAAACTTTCGTTCCTCGACCGCTATCTGACGCTGTGGATCTTCCTCGCGATGGGGCTGGGCGTCGCGTTGGGCTTCTTCGCGCCGGGATTCACGACAGCGCTCGACAAGCTGAGCGTCGGGACGACTTCGATCCCGATCGCCGCCGGACTGATCCTGATGATGTTCCCGCCGCTGGCGAAAGTGCGCTACGAGGAACTCGGCAAAGTTTTTCGCAACAAGCGCGTGTTCGGACTGTCAGTGCTCTTCAACTGGGTGATCGCGCCCACTCTGATGTTCGCACTCGCCGTGACGATGTTGCCCGACAAGCCCGACTACATGGTGGGCTTGATCCTGGTCGGAATTTCTCCCTGCATCGCGATGGTGATCGTGTGGAACGAATTGGCGCGCGGCGACGCCGAGTATTGCGCGGGTCTCGTCGCCTTCAACTCGCTGTTCCAGGTGCTCTTCTTCCCTGTGTACGCGTACTTCTTCGCGACGCTGCTGCCGAGCTGGCTTGGCATCCAGGGCGCGATCGTCGACATTTCGATCGCCGAAGTCGCCAAGACGGTCGCGATATACCTCGGTGTGCCGTTCCTGGCCGGATTCATCACGCGCCGTCTGCTCGTCAGCGCGAAGGGCCTCGACTGGTACGAGCGGGTTTTCGTGCCGCGGATCAGCCCGATCACGCTCGTCGCGTTGCTGTTCACGATCGTCGTGATGTTCTCGCTCAAAGGCGAAGCGATCGTTCAACTTCCGCTCGACGTGCTGCGCATCGCCGCGCCGCTTCTCGCGTACTTCCTCGTGATGTTCGCGCTCACATTCTTCATGGCCAAGCGCATCGGTGCCAACTACAAGCAGTCGGCTACGCTTTCGTTCACCGCGGCCTCGAACAACTTTGAACTGGCCATCGCTGTCGCCATCGCGAGCTTCGGGATTCACAGTGGCGCGGCTTTCGCGGCGGTGATCGGGCCGCTGGTTGAGGTCCCGGTGCTCATCGGCCTGGTCAACGTCGCGCTATGGGCCCAGCGGCGCTACTTCCCCGCTACTACGCTTGAAGTTGCCGCTCCTCCTTGCGCTGCGCCTGCCGGCCGGAACGCGAAGTCATGAGTGCTGAGAAGAGCATTCTGTTCCTGTGCGTGGCCAACTCCGCGCGCAGTCAGATGGCCGAGGGCCTCGCCCGCAAAATGTTCGCTACTCGCGTCAACGTGCAGAGCGCGGGTAGCTCGCCGTCGCGAGTGAATCCCTTCGCCATCGAGGTCATGCGCGAACTGGGCGTCGATCTAGGCGCGCAGCATTCCAAGTCCGTCGAAACGATTGATCCGTCGACCGTCGGCATCGTGATTACGCTGTGCGCCGAGGAAGTTTGCCCGCTGTTCCTCGGCAAGGCGCGGCGGCTGCACTGGCCGATCGCGGACCCTGCGAGCAATGACGCGTCGCTGTCGCGCGCGCAAATGCTCGCGCGCTTCCGCACGGCGCGAGATCAAATTCAGGCCAAGCTCGAGTCGCTCGCCGGCGAGTTCGACTCGCAGTAGGCAGCATATTCGAAGCACCCGCTCTCGACGGCCTTACGCTCGTGCTCGGAACGCGGGACGACGTCAGAGCGAACTGTTGGTGCCCGCGGGCTTGCGGCGCCGTCCGTGGAGCTCGAGGTTTTTCTCGAAGATGTCGGTCATCAGGGCGCGTTTTGTTTCCGCATCCTGTTCCGCGGCGCTGAGGCCCTGCACGGATCGATAGACCGAGCCGATGCCCTGCGGCAGTTGCGCCTGGGCGCTGAGGCGGCGCAACGCTTGTTCAGTAGTTTCGAGCGAGTGCACGAGCTTGGCGACCCGCCGCTCGAGCAGCTGCGTCTGTTGATTGGCCTCGCCGCGGGCAGCCGCGAAGGCCGAGGCACGCGCGGATTCCAACGCTTCGAGTGCGCAGGCGATCAGCTCGTGTTCGGTGCGGCTGAGATCCGGCTGGCGCGACTCGGACTTTTCGAGGGCCTCGCGAATCCGCGCGGCAAGCAGTTCGTTCTCGCGCTCTTCGAGTTCGAGTCGACCGCGCGAGGCTTGCGTCTCGACGAACCCGCGGCGAGCGGCCAGCTCTTCGCGAATGCGCGCCAGCTCTTCCTTCAAGGCGACGCGCTGATCGCCGACTTGGCTACGCGTCCTGTCGATCTGGTCCTGTCGGCCGACGATGCGATTGAACTCGTCCTGAGCCTTCGATACGTACTCGCGCAACTCAGTCTCACCGACGCCGTGCGTGCGCCCCACCAACGTCCGATTGACGGCCTTCTCGATCAGCCGCGAAACCATTTCGCGACTGACCCGGCGAACGCGCGTCACGCCGGACGCTGTGAGCTGCTCGGGCGTCGCCGATTCGCCCATTTCGTGCAGCGCCGCCAGCAAGGCTTCGTTGAGTTCGGGCTTGTTTTCTGCCATGGCGCTACCCCCTAGATGCACCGGAAGTCGATTTTCGTCAAGCGCCTAACGCGCCGTTTAGCCGTCCGGAACCGCGCAAGTGCTCACACACAGGAACCCGCGACAGTCTCAGGCGGCGGATGCCCGCGCGATCGCGACGGGGCCAAAGCAGTCCGAACGCATAGTTCTCTTGCGAGCCAGTTCAACTGCGGCGCTCAGCAGGAACACGATTTGTGTCCGACAGAGTGCCGTTCGTCCAGGCGACTTCGCGGGCGACTCGGTCAAGATCGGCGCTTGTTCCACAGCAGGAATCGCGCTAGCCCCGAGCGCCGCGGCCAAACCACGCGCAACTCGCGCAACAACTGCACAAAATCCTCGACTCCGCCGCTAGGCTTTCGACGCCAATCTTCCCGCTGCTGCCCATGCTCCGCATTTCCTCGTACCTGGCGCTCTGCCTGCTCGCGCTCGCTTCGGGTTGCTCGTCGACGTCCAAGAACGTCGTCTCGGTCGAAGCACGGGCCGATTCCGCGGCGGCACTCGAGGTGATCGGAATCCTGTTCAGTGGCTACGTTGCCAGCGACGGATCGGACCCTTCCTCCCAGGCGAAGGGCGGGAGCACGACTCAATACGACACGTTCGACAGCGACACGTTTTTTCGCAGCGCCGGTTGGCGTGCTTCGATCAACACGTCCGTGGTCGACATCGTCGGCGGCATGGACACGCACTGGTACCACGATCAGTCGGTTCCCGAAACGAGCATCGGCTTGCGCAAGCGCTTCCCCGGCTCCGAGCCCGGTGCCGCCTACGTCGAGTTGCTCCTGCGACACGGCAACAATCTCGACACGAGCTCAGGGGAGCAAGACTATGACGGCATCGCGATCGGATTTGGCGGCATCGCTCCGATCAGCGAGCATTGGTTCGTGGACCTTTGTCTTGTGTACGAGAGAACGCTGGATGCGGTGCACATCGACGGCGACGACAACTACCTGACCGATCTGTTGTTTCGCTTCGGTATCGGGTTCTCGCTCTGAGGGAACCGCGTGGCGAACCACGCTCGATCACGACGCCTCGCGGATCGAGCCCATCGAGCGGCGCCGATTACAACACGCCGAGGCGTTTGGCGAGGTGGTGCAGATTGCTGCGGTGCATGCCGAGCGCGCGTGCCGCGGCGGCCCAGTTGCCCTGCGCGCGCTCGAGTTCCTTGGCGATCAGCGCGCGCTGGAACTCGCTCACGCTCTCGCGCAGGTTGCGCGCTGCCATCGAGCTCGGAGGAAGTTCGAGAGGCTCTGGAGCGAGCGCGCTCGCCTGCAGCTCGCCCAGGTCGGCGCTGCTGACGATAAGCGGCGCGCCCGCCGCGCTGCGACCTTGCGCCCGCAGCACGGCGCGTGAGATCACGTTTTCCAGCTCACGCACGTTGCCCGGCCAGGCAGCGGCGCTGAGCGTCGCCATTGCGCCAGGCTCGAAGCGCAGCGGGCCCGTGCCCAGTCGCCGCCGCAGGCGATCGCCGAAATGCCCGGCGAGCTGGGCAATGTCCTTGGCGTGTTCGCGCAACGGCGGCACCTCGATGCGGCAGACATCCAGTCTGTGCAACAGGTCGGCGCGGAAATTGCCGGCCTTGACTTCGGCGCGCAGATCGCGATTCGTCGCGGCCAGCACGCGCACATCGACGTGCTCGGGATGATCGCTGCCGACCGGCTGGATCTCGCCCTCCTGCAGCACGCGCAACAGCTTGGGCTGCATGCTGAGCGGCAACTCGCCGATCTCGTCCAGGAAAAGAGTCGCGCCGTCAGCGACGCGGAACTTCCCCGGCCGCGCGCGATCGGCTCCGGTGAAGGCGCCCTTGGTGTGTCCGAACAGTTCGCTCTCGACGACCGATTCGGGTAGAGCCGCGCAGTTGACGTAGACCAGGGGCTGGCTGGCGCGCGGCGACTGCGAATGCAGCGTGCGCACGACCAACTCCTTGCCGACGCCGGTCTCGCCGCTGACCAGCACCGGGAAGTGCGTTCCCGCGACCAGCTCGACCTCGCGCCGCAAGCTCGCCATGGCCGCGCTGTTGCCGATCAGAAATCCGCCGCGGCGTTCGAGCACGTCGCGCACGAGATCCTGGGCGACCAGGCCCTGGTGCGTCGCGTGGCGTTGGAGGGTCTCGATCAGGTCGCTGGTCCGCAGCGCGGCCGCCGCGAGCGCGGCCAGGTGAACGAGGAAACGGCGGTCGACGCTGTCGAAGATGCCCGGCTGGAGCGCATCGATCGTCAGCACGCCGACGAGCGCGCCCTCGACCCGCAGCGGACAGCCGAGACACGCGTGCACGTCCAGGTGCGGCTTGCCTTCGATCAGACCGTCGTAGGGATCCGGCAGCGAGCTGTCGGCCGGGAAGATCGTCGGCTCCTCGTTGGAGCAGATGATGTCCAGTCGCGGGTGGTCGAAGCGCTGGAAGCGCCGGCCCAACACGTCGCTCGAGAGTCCCCGCACAGCGACGGGGACCAGTGCCGAACCCTCGAGGCGCAGCAGCGCGACCGCGTCGCAGGGCAGTGCCCTCGCCACCGCGGCCAGCAGGCGGTCCGAGCGATCCTCCGAGCTCAGCGCGGCCGTGATGTCCAGGGCGATCGGCAGCAAATCATCGAGCGTCGGATGGGTTGTCGTCATGGCAACAATGTTATCGATTCGACACGTGTGCGATGCTGCGATTTCAATAACATGCCACCGCAAATGGTCAGCAACACGGTTTTTCGGCTGGCACGGGCCGTGCATTGGAGCGCTGTCCACAACCACGGAGACCAATATGACTACCGCAACCGACACGATCACACCTCAGAACACGCTCGCCGATCTGGCCGCCAAACACGCGGGGGCCTCGCGGGTGTTCTACCGCCACGGCCTCGACTTCTGTTGCCACGGCAGGATCAGCATGGCTGAGGCCTGCGCGAAGAAAAACCTCGACGTCGAGGCGTTGGTGCGCGAGATCCAAGCCGAGGTCAAGGCTCCTGGCAACTTCGAGCGCTGGGACAATCGCCCGGTCGCCGACTTGATCGAACACATCCTGAAGACCTATCACGAGGCCCACCGCGCCGAACTGCCGCGCCTGCTGGCGATGGCGAAACGCGTCGAAGCTGTTCACGGCGAAAAGCCGAGCTGCCCGAAGGGGCTCGCCGCGCATGTCGAGCGCCTGGCCGATGAGCTCGAACTGCACATGCAGAAGGAGGAGCAGATGCTCTTCCCGATGCTCCAGTCCAGCCGCGCGCACATGGCCTCGATGCCCGTGCAAATGATGGAGGAGGAGCACAACGACCACGCCTTGAACCTGGCGAAGGTGCGCGCGCTGACGAACGACCTGAAGTTGCCGGCGGACGCCTGCGGGACCTGGACCGCGCTCTACCTCGGCCTCGCCGAGTTCGAGCAACAGGTGATGGAGCACATCCACACCGAGAACAACATCCTCTTCCCGCGCGCCCTGCGGCGCTGAGGGCGTGGCGCCGGGTACGGAGGGCGGCTCCGTACCCGGCTTCCTATTCGACGCCTCAGATCACGGGCAGAAGCGCGCGCGCACTGCGTTGGTCAGGTTGGATCCCGTGCCGCCGCCGGCCGGGTCGCGGAACCAGTACTGGAAGTACCAGGTCGAGTCGGGAAGGATCGGCACGTAGTTGAAGTCCAGGTAGTCGTTCACGTAGCCGTCGGGGCCCGTCCAGGCGGGTTGCATCCGATGCAGGCCGGAGAACGGATCGATGCACAACGTGCCGTTGGCCATCGGCATCTTGGCGGGACCGGCGCCGCAGAAGAAGATTCCCGGCCGCGTCACAGGACCCTTGTAGACACTCATCGTCGTGTAGCCGGTCGACACCGAGAAGGTTCCGTTCAGTTCGAGTGTGGCGGGGAAACCCGAGGAGCAGGGCGAACTCGTGCAATAGGAGTCGGCGAAGCACATCTCGACATACAGATCGAACTCGTACCAATCGCCACCGCCGAACGCGTTGTCATTGAAATTGACCACGGTGCGATATCCGTTCGCGGCATGGGGTTGCTCGATGACGGACAAGTCTCCGCGGTTTTGCAAGGGCACGAGGCGCGCGAAGAAGTCGCTCGCGGGCAGCGGCGGAGCGATGCCGGCGAATGCATCGGAGAAACAGCCTCCGCAGAAGCGGTTCTCGCAGGTCGGGACATCGGGCCACAGCGGGAACCAGACGTTGGCATCGAGATACGTCGGTTCCTCCGGAGTGCCGGTGTCGCAATTGAGTCTGCCTGGCGCTGCAAAGTCGAAGTGTTGCCACTGAACATTCGCACCCGACAGGATCAGGTCGCTGCGCCCGTCGATCCAGGCGCGCACGTGAACGATTTGGGCTTGCGCCGCGGTGGGAAGCGCTCCCACTACGAACAGCGCACTGGCCAAGAACCCCGGAACGATCAACGGGATCTTCATAGAGTCTCCTTCGGCGCCAATCGCGCGCATGACGCGGGCGCAGGGACACATCTACGGCAGCGCGCAGCCGACTTCTTTGGTCTCCCCGCCGTAGCCGCGAGGCTCCTTGTTCGTAGCCGCGGCGCCGTGACGGCACCGCGCACGCCCTCAGGGCCCGACGGTTACGTCTAGCGCGTCCGACAAGGTCGTGTTGTTCGGGGCCGGGAAGCCCTGATCGCGGCCCCAGGCCTGGCATTGGTAGGTGTTGCCAGGAACCGAAAGAGCGGGCGAGGGGTTGCCGCCCAGCTGACCTGCTGCGAAGGCGTTGAAATCGAGCGCGAGCACGCCCGAGCAGTCATTGGCCGGCGCCGGAGTGCCGCCCGTCGAGGACGCAGGGGCGCGCTTGATGCCGACCGGACCGACGCACAACGTTCCGCCCTGGAAGGGTTGGGCCGCGTGCGCTCCGTTCGGGGTGTAGAGCAGCATGCCCGACTTCTGATTGCGAAGCTGACTCACGCTCACGACGAACGGGGCGGCATTCGTGGCGCTCGGATTGCCGGCGCCGCCGATCGCGGGAGTGCAGCCGAGCGAATTGACCTTGGCCGTGCAGTACGTCGTGAACGTGCCGCCGCGGACCGTGGCGAAAATGTCTCGCAAGCCGTTGGTGTCTCCCGGGACGATGTTGTTCGCGTTGGACGTGAACGTGATGACGCGCATGTCGGGCGTCATGTGAGGGACGAAGCTGTCGCTGTTCGCCTCCGAGCCGTTGAAGCCGAAGCCGACTCGCTCGGTCACTTGCAACAGGCGATCGCGGATGAACGAGTCCTGGAAACCGTTCAAATCGCCTGGAACGAGGTTGCTCGAAAGTGAGGCGTAGATCACGAAACGTCCGTCCGTGCTGAGCGCGGTGGGGGAGTGCACGTAGCTGTTCGCCTGCAGACCATTGGGCTGCACGTTCAAGCGTGTCGTGACACCCGCCGGGATGTCGCGCGCGAACACATCGAACTGCCCGTTGCTGTCGCCTGGAACCAGGTTGCTGGCGACGCTGCAATAAGTCACCACCTGGCCGTCGCCCGAGATGCTGGGCCAGATCGATTCGTTGTTGGTCTGCACGCCTGCCGTGGAAACGTTGACGCGCAGCGTCGTGCCGGTGGTCACGTCCTTGCGGAAAACGTCGGCCCAGCCGTTCGTATCGCCCGCGACGAGGTTGCTCGCGCTGGAAAAGAAGACCACATAGCGTCCGTCGTCGGACGGTTGCGCCGCATAGCTGATCGAGTTGCCCGGCACGCCCGCGGAGTCGCTGCTGATCAGATCGAGCAGACCCGTGTTGCGATCGAGCCGGTAGCAATCCTTGAATCCGTTCGTGTCGCCCGGGATCAAGTCGGCGTCGGATTCGAACGTGACGAAGCGGCCGTCGGGCGAGATGCGCGGCTGGTCGCTGCGCAGCGAAGCCTGAGCGCCATTGCCGAGCAGGCTGATGCGCGTCGTGATCCCGGCGACCATGTCGCGCAGGAACACATCCCAGGTGCCGTTGGTGTCGCCGACGATCACGTTGCCGGCATTGCTCGACCAGACGACGAAGCGGCCGTCGCCCGAGAGTGCGGGGCTCAGTCCCAATCCGCTGGCCGAGTTTCCCGACGTGCCGACACTGACCAGGTCCGTGACGTTGGACTGCAGATCGCGCCGGAAGATGTCGTAGGTGTTGTTGAAATCGTTCGGGACCAGATTGCCCGCTTCGCTCTGGTACACCACGTAGCGCCCGTCGGTGGAGACCAGCGAGTAGTACGAGTTGTTGTTGGCCAGGGCACCGGCGCTGGAGACGCTCACCGGCAAATTAGTCTGGGCCGCGGCGGATGCAGTCAGGAGAACAATCGTGACAAGTCGTGTAATCATGGGTTTTCCTTTGGACCTGCGATGATACCTCGGCGTACGGAGTCAGGCTCCAC
>JAYUUV010000397.1:0-7540 GCA_043754695.1 Planctomycetota bacterium | reverse complement strand
CCGGCGCTCCAAGCTCGATCCCCTGTTGCGACGCCGCGCCGAACACGTCGTCCACGAGGTCGCTCGGACCTTCGCGGCGCGCGACGCCTTGAAGCGCGGCGAGCTCGCCGAATTCGGGGCACAGATGTTCGCCGCGCACACTTCGCTGCGCGAGTTGTACGATGTGAGCTGTCCTGAACTGGACGTTCTCGTGGACAGCGCGCACGAATCCGGCGGCGTGCTCGGGTCGCGGCTCACCGGCGCGGGCTTCGGCGGCTGCGTCGTGATGCTGATCGATCGCTCGCGCACGGCTTCAGTCGTAGAACACGTCGCTCGCCGTTTCGAATTGCGCTTCGGCCGCCGCCCGCCGATCGAAATCTTCGGCGGGGACCCGGGTCCGCGCGAAATCAGCGAATAGCGGCAGGATTACTTGGCGGGCGACGCGGTCGCCGCGCCGTATTGTTGCTTGCGAGCAGCTTCGAGCAGTAGCAGTCCGCTTGGGGACGCGCGCAGCGATTCGCCTGCCGAAGCTTCGAGCAGATCGACCGCGGCCGCCGGGCGCAGTCCGAACAAATAGTTGGCCGCGAGCAAGAGGCGCGCGTCCTGATCCGTCGGTCGATCCTTCAGGTACGTCTCGAGCACGGCCAGCTGCCGGTCGAACTCCTTCGGATCCGCGTAGAAACCGTGCTTGTCGACAATGTTGTCCAGCAACTTCGGGTCGAGTTCGAGGGCCTTGCGCAGCGCATAGGCGCCGTAGTGGTAGTCGCCGGTCGCGAAGAGCGCGTCGGAGAGCACCAGGTAGAGCACACCCTCGTCGGGTTGGAACTCGATCGCCCGCGCGTAGAAGTGCACCGCGTCGCCGAAACGGCCCTCGCGGAAAGCTGCGTCGCCCGAACCGAGATTCGCGGTCGCGGCGCGCGAGGCAGCGGCAGCGGTCGGAGACATCAAGCGTTCCATGCTCTCGTCGACAACGCGTGTGCCGGGGTCGGCCTTGTCGTCGATCACGCCTTCTCCGACGCCCGACTCGGAGTAGGCGGGCGCTTCTTACGCAGGGGCATTCGTGCTCGGGTACGCGTCCTGATAGACCACGACCGAAGTGGGCCCATACGAGCCGTAGCCGTAGCCGTGGCCGTAGCCGTAGTACGAATACGGATACCAGTACGAGCCCCACCACCAGAGCGAGTACGGCCAGCAGCCCCAGCCGTAATAGCCCCCGTACGGATAGTAGGGATAGCCGCCGCCGTAGTAGCAGCCGAACCACACCGACCAATTGTCGTCCCAGCAGCCGTAGCCGACTCCGGCTCCGCACGCTGGCCAGCCCATGCCATAGCTCAGGCCGGCGCTGACGGCCGAACCCGTGGCACCGGCGGCGGGCGAACTGTTTTTCAGGAAGTTGCGCGTACGCTTGGGATCCGCGAGGGCGCGCTCGCGAAGTGTCGAAGCCTTCGGCGCCAGCGCGCTCGGTCCAGCTGCGTTGGTGCGGGCATTGGCGAGGCGCGTCGACGGATCCTTCGGCGCGCTGGACTTGGCTGGATCGGCGATCTCCTTGCCCGCCCGCGTGGGAGCACTGGCCAGGCGCGCTGCATCGTCGCGATTCAGGCGCCCGGTCGCGGGGCCGACAGAGTCACGCTCGTTTGGCTTGCCTTGGCTCGCGGCTGCGCGGCGATAGCGAGACGCCAGTCCGTCCGTGTCCACAACCGGCGTCAGCGGTGTCGGTGCAATTTCCGAACTCGATCCGGAGCGCGCGGCATTTGGGCTGACCCGTGCCGGCGCCGACGCTGGATCGCTAGGGTTGCGAACGTGTGCAAGACGCGCGGCCGACGGCCCCATGCCTTCAGTCTCACCGCTGGTCGAACCCATCAGCTTAGGGAAACCGCGCCGGGGTTGCGCCGACTCGATGACCGGCAACTCGCTGCTTCCGCCGACAGGCCGATTTCCCGCGGAACGCGGGAATCTCGACACGCCGGTAGAACTGTCGTTGGCCGCGGGGGCGGTCGGTGTCGAAGGGCTTTCCTCGACGCGCGGCAGATAGCGAACGCCGTTCGAGGAATTCGAGCCGCTGTCAGCCGGTGCGCTCGGCCGCGACGGGCTGCTGCTCGGACGAGCGTCGCGACTGGGATTCGGGTAGCTCGGCGCGCTCGAAGGACTCGCCCGAGTCGGCGCACTGCTCGTCGGCCGCGGCGCGTCGTAACTCGGAGCGGGCCGACTCGTCGGCGCGCTCGTCGAGGGGCGCGGGGCTGGAGTGCTCGGCCGCGGTGCGCTCGGGGCTGAGGACGGGCGCGGCGACGGCGCGATCGAAGGCGCCGACGGCCGCGGGGAAGGTGCCGAGGGGCGCGAGAATCCACCGCCGCCGCCCCCCGAACTCGGCCGGCTGCCGCCGGTGGCTGCACCCGATGGGCTCGGCCGTTGGGCGCCGCCAAGGGGCGCGAACGCGACGAGACCGGCCATGGCGAGTGCGAGGCACGTGAAAAATTGGAAGCGACGCATGGGAGTCCTCGCAAGGGCGCGGGTCAATCGAGCTGGAAAACGCTTGGCTGCACACCTCTCTCCAGCAAAACGGGTGCCGAACCCGCTGAACCCTATTCTAGGCCCTGCACGCCATCCCCTGGCGCTGAAAGTGGCGCCAGGGCCGCGCTCGGGCGTCCCAGAGGGTGGGCAGCGTGTCTCAGGGTGGACACGGGACTGGCCAGCATGGCTGTGCTCGATTCGCGCTAGGCGCGCTGCTCGCCTGGACTTGTGGCCGTTCGGCTGTAGCCCGCGTGAAAACCGCCACAACTCGAGGCGCGCTGCGCCTTTGGCGCGATTCAAGCACAGTCATGCGGGCCAGTTTCACTGGACGCCCCTAACGCAGGGAGCGCGCGGCCACGAGCCTTGCCGCCTCCGCGCCGCTTCCGTTCTCGGCGATGTGCAACTCGAAATCCGCGACGCCTTCGGGCGGAAGCCGCACGGCCATCGACTCGATCGCGGCCCGGTTGAGCGCGCCAACCGAGACGAGTGCCATCGACCAGGCCGGACGCTCCGGCCTCAGCTTCCAGCCCTCCGCCGGCGGAGTTCCGGCATCGGGGACGTTGAGCACGAAGGCCGTCAGCGCCCCCCGGCGATCGAGTTCCAGGATCGTGCCGGCCTGGACGGCGACCCCACGATCGCGCCAAGTTGTACTCAGCGCTTCGGCGGCCTTGCGCGCCTCGGTCAAGTTTGCCGTGGCATCGCCCTTCAGCGCCACGCGCAGCTCCCACACTGCGGGCAGATCGATCGCTTCGATCACGGGATCCGCCGGGGCCTTTCCGGCCAGCACGTCCGGCGCACGGCGGTCGGGCGGCAGGAAGAAATCGTCGACGTAGTCGAGCGCGGTCTCGAACTCGAGCACGTCCTCGCTCCAGATCAACTCAGCGCCTGCCTTCAGCGTGAAGTGACTAGGGAAGTACCGCGCGCCCTTTTGCTTCCAGGCGATGGCCTCCAGCAACTCAGCACGATTGCCCGCGGCATCGAACGAGCCCATCGACAGCGGCCGTCCGTCCAGGCCGACTTGTGCCTCGAGCCTGCCCGCCGAGCCGAGTTCGGCGGCGCGCGCGCGACCCTCTCCGCTCCAAGCAAAGCCGTCCGGCCACAGGAACAAAGCGCGCCGCAACTCGGTCTGCAGGAAAAATCCTGCACGCTCTTCGCCGGCGAGTTCCTTCGAACTCGAGACGTCCTGATCGATGGAAAAACTGCGCGTGCCCGCGCGATAGAGGATCACGCGCTCCAACCGCTTGTCCTGCTCGAGCGAAAGGCACAGGCGCGTGCGCTCGGGAAAAAGGAAGGTGGCTGCGAGCGTGTGGACCTTGCCGGGCTCGCGGTCGAAGACGATGCGCGACGAACTCTGGAAGCCGGCGATGCCCGCGATCGCGCGGCGTGGCGGAAGGCTGGGATCTCCGACGCGCAGGGCTTGCTCGGGGGGAGTCACCGCGACATGAGGCTCGGAAGGCCGCGGCGATTCAGCCTTCGGTTCGGGCTCCGATTTGGAGCACGCGGCCGCGCCGCAGAGGGTCAATCCCAGCGCGAGTTCACGCAAGCAGGTTCGGCCGAATTGCAAAATCACGTCCACAGAGTAGTGTTCCTCGCGGATCGGGTTCCCTTGGAACTGCGCGGCTCGCACGGCGTTCGCTCAGTCGCCGACTTTCCGGCCGGCCTGATACATGCCGGAGACTTCGGGATCGACTTGGCCGTTCTGCAGTCGTGAAACCCAGGCTCCCTCGCGCTTGCCGTTCAAGTACTCTCCCTGGATGGCGATGCCTCCGTCGCGCCAGTGTTTGACCATCGGGCCGTGCAGGACGCCGCCGTGGTACACGGCTTCGGTGTCGAGCGAGCCGTCGTCGAACCAGGTGCGCAGGGGGCCTTCCTGCTGGCCGGCGGTGTACTGACTTTCCGAGGACTTGGTCCCGTTCTCGTGCCATTCGACGACCGCGCCGTCGATCTTGCCCTCGATCCAGCGCGACTCGCGACTCTTGATTCCGTTCTGGTGGTACTCGACCCACGGGCCGCTGCGCTCGCCCTCGGCGTAGTCGCCTTGTTCCTGAACCTGGCCATTCTCGTGCCAGACCGTCCAACGGCCGTTCTTCTTGCCGGCGTGCAAGCCACCTGCCTGTCGTTGGCGTCCGCTGCTTGAAAATTCTGTCCACGTGCCTTCGCGCAGATCAGCCGCGTAGTCACCGCTCGAAGCCAACGTGCCGCTGCGATCGTATTCGCGCGCCGGACCGTTCAGTTGGCCGTTGCGCCAGTGGTTCTCCGCCTGGAGCGCGCCCGAGGGAAGGCGAAAGCTCCAGGCACCGTCGCGTTTTCCGTTGGTGAACGATCCCTGCGAAGCGAGCGCGCCGTTCTCGTGCCATTCGGTCCACGGCCCGTGCTTCAGGCCGTCTCGATACTCGCCCTCCATTTCCTTGTTGCCGTTCTCGAACCACTGGGTCCACAGGCCATCCTTCTTGCCATCGACCAGCGTCCCGCGGCAGCGCAGCAGAGCCGGAGCCGCTGCCGCGGGCCGGGCTGGAAAAGTGATCTCGACGCGCTCGATCCGCGGCCCACACGCGGATAGCGTGGCGAGGGCGACGAGCGCACTGAACGCAAAACCTAGGCGGGTCGAACTTGCCATGGAGAGTAAGTTTCATTGGACCACACCGCTGCAGCCACCACATTCCCATGGCATCGATCCAGAACAAGCTGCTCGTCGCCGCTGCGGCGACCCTGCTCGCGGGCGTGTTCGCTTGGTTGGCCATCCGGCGCGCGGGTGCCGGGCGCGAAACGGTCGTGCTGCTTGACGACAGAGGTGCGGCACAGGCGCTGCTCGTCGAGCGCCAGTCCAGCGCGGCCGGAGGTCTCTCGGGAGCCGGTGCAAGACTGCTCGACGCGCCGCTCGTGCGCGAGCCGATCTCAGCGCAGGACGCGGTCCAATTGTTCGCCATGGGTGCGGCGCACTTCGAGTACGACCCGTTCACCTATTATCGCTACAAGGGTGGGATCGATCTGCGCGTAGAATTCCCCGAACACGAGCACGGCTTTTTCGTCAAGCACACAAGTAGCGAGGGCTACGGCGAGCGTTTCGCCTCGCTGCCCGCCAAGCGCGATCGCTTCGTTGTCGTCACCGGGGATTCGCACACCGACGGCCTGTGCGACAACGAGGAGACCTTCGCCAACCGGCTCGAGAGCGCACTGCAGGCCCGCCATCCGGGGCTCGCGATCGAAGTCCTGAACACCGGAGTCACCGGTTATTCGTTCTACAACTATCTCGGCGTGCTCGAGAAACTCCTGCCCGAGAAGCCCGATGCCTTCGTCGTCGCCTTTTATGGTGGTAACGATTTCCTGGACGTGCTCAAGCCCTGGCACTACTTCCACCACACCGCGCCGCCTCCGCGCCGGGCGGACTACCGTCAGCGGCTCGAGCGCGCCAGTCAGGTCTCCGGCGCCGCGGTGGCGAACGCCTACAACCAGCTGGTCTATTTCCAGAGCCATCCCGATCAGATCGAATTCGCGCTCGCCGGCGCGGCTCAGGCCTGCGGCGAGATCCAACGTTTGTGCAAAGAGCACAAGCTCGCGCTCACGTTCGTCTACATTCCGCCCGGCTTCGACATCGATGGCGTGCTGAAACCCGCATTCGCCAAGGCCAGGGACGTGCTCGGGTTGTCCAATGCGGACCTGCAGGAGTTCCACCGGCTGGCGGACAAGTTGATCGCCGTCTTGCACGCGCGCGGTGCTGAGGTCCTCGACTTGCGAGAAAAATTCCCCGGCGACATCGACGAGTTCTACTGGAACGATTTGCACATCAACGTGAAAGGCCAGCAGCTCGTCGCCGATCTGCTCCTGCCGCGCATTGAAGCCTCATGCTTCGATGCGCGCTGATTTGCGCAGCCCGTCACTCAGCAGCGTCTGGTTCGTTCACGGCGCACAGTTCGCCTGCGATTCACGGCAAGCGCTGCGCCCATTCGGCCCATTTTTCGAGGTCGTCTTCGTAGTTGTGCCCTGAGAGCAGAACCAGCGCGCGCTGGATCGCCGGGCGCTGTTCCTCGGCCGCCGCGCCCATGCCGGTGACCAAGGCGCGCGCCGTCGGGCCGAGCAGTTTCGGATCGCCGCGTCCGAGCGCGAGCAAGGCTTGCGTGCCGGCGCCGATGACGAGCGGGGACTTGGCCTGCAGCAATTCGCCAAGGTCGGGAATGCTCTCGCTGTCCTTGGCAATCGCCAGGATCAGTGCGCCCTGGGCCTGGGCAAAGGGCTCTTCGTCCACCAGCGCGTGACGCGCGGCCTTGATCACGTTCTCGTCGGCCGTACCACCCGCCTCGAGGATCGAGCGCACGGCGTAGGCCGCGTTGGCGCGCGCGTTGCCGTTGGTGCTTCCCTGCATGACCTCCAGCAACGCCAGCATCGGCGTCTCTGGATTTTGAAGCAGCGCCAGGGAAAGGGCGGCGTTCTGCACCACATCTGCTTCCTTGTCGGTAAGCGCGACGACCAGAGGGCCAAGCACGTCCTTGGACGCGCTGAATCCCAGCGCGCCTGCGGCGATGGCGCGGTTGCGCGGCGGCCCGGTCTCCAGCACATCGACCAGCTCCTGCTGTCTTGCGTGCACGCGGCTCATCAGGCTTTCCTGCAGCATGCGCGCCTTGGTCCGGTCCGCGCGCGTCATCGCGGTCAGCGTCAGATTCGTCCAGGCGCGCATCGACTTGTCCAGGTTCGCCAGGAAGGAGCCGACCGGTTCAGGCTCGCCTTTGTCCCAGACCCGCGGGTCGTAGGGCTTGGGTTGATCCTCCGCGGGCACGGCGTTCGGGTCAGGGGCTTCTGCCTTCGGCGACTGGCAGGCTGCGAAAAGGCCAAGGCCAAGGCCAAGCGCGAGCGCGGAGCAGCGTGCCGTCGTGGAGATCATCGGGTTCTGTGCAGAGCAGAATGGGGTTGTCGCGACAGCGTGGCAGACGGACGGCGCGCCTGGATCTTCCTAGAGCTTGATACTGCCCCCGATCGCTGTGCAGAAATTCCGATTTTTCCGCCACCTGGGGTGACTTGCCTCGGTCGTCAGTGGTCGCCTTTCCTCAAGGAGCCCCTG
>JAYUUV010000396.1:0-27161 GCA_043754695.1 Planctomycetota bacterium | reverse complement strand
ACCCATCCCGCGAACCTTGAATCCGTGGAGATCACCCGGCAGTTGACCAAGGCTCGTCCATAGCACAGCTCCGGTGCGGCCGGAGAAGGCGCGCACGAGCCCGCCCGAACTCGCCACGCTCGCGTCCGACGGGGCGCCGACCGCGTAGTCCAGGCGCCCGTCCTGATCCACATCGCCGATCACGTCCACGGACCAGCCGAAGCCCGAGGACTGCGTGCCGAAGGGGCCGAAGATGTTCTTCAGGGTCGCGAGATTCGTGCCCGAAATCACGCGCACGTATCCGGCGAAGCTCGAGGGAAGGTAATCGCGCTGGGCCGTGACGATGAAGTCCTTCACGCCATCGCCATTGGCGTCGATTCCGCCGGCCACCGCGCGGCCGAGGTTGTCGTTGGCGAAGCCGTTGACCTGGTGGAGTTGGACTCCGCTGCCGATCGAGAGCACTCGCAGGCAGCCGCTGTATTGTCCCGAGTCGGATTCGTTGGGACAGCCGACCAGGAGATCGCAGATCCCGTCTCCATCGACATCTCCCGCGGGAGCGATCGCGCTTCCCAGCGTATCGGTCGCAGTCCCGATCCACTGACGGATCAGGTTCGCGTCGGCGCCGGAAACGACCTGGATCGAGCCGAACTGATTGGAAACGAGCGGAGAACTGGTCGACGCGATCACGATGTCGCTCACTCCGTCGCTGTTCACATCCGGGATGATCCGCAGGCCGATCCCGAAGTTCTGGTACGCAACCGCGCCGGTCAGTCGCCAGAACTCCACGCCGGTCGTACCGGAGAACACCGATACCTGGCCGGCATAGGATCCTGTCCAGCTGTCGAATGGACTGCCCACCACGAAGTCGTCCCCGGGGATGCCGTCGAGATTCGCGCCGCCATCCACCTGTCCACCGAAGAACTGGACTCCGGCCGGCCGATCCCGCCGGCGTATGACGGACTGGGCCGCGGAGACTTCGACGAGCGTGAGACTCGCGAGCGTCAAGGCGGCGGCGCGTCGAAGCCAGTCGGGTCGGTTGGATTCAGAGTGCACTCGAAGGGAAGGGCTAGGCATGGAAGTGTCCGAAGCTCGATGTTCTGATCCGGAATTCGACGCCCGTCGTCGAGGACGGGCCACGGGTATTGTAGTCGCGCGCTGAACGCTGGAAGACTTCCAAGCCCCTGGCCACGTCTTCACGGTAGCACCTGGGAGGGTGGTGGGGGCCGGGACGCGTCCCATCCCTGTCCCTCCCGAGAACCCCGCGCGCAGCTCCAACGCGACGATTCCTCTGGCGCTCCGGTTCTGTGCCGATCTTGCTCGAGCGTTTGACCCTGGCGGGGAAGACGAAGTTCGCCGGCCATCGACCCGAAGTACAGGTGGCCCGTCGAAAAGCCTGCGCTCGCGGGTCTCGCACAAAGCTGTTTCATCCTGCCGCCCGATTCGACTCCGGCGCCGACGCTTCACGAGGACTCGGCTAGCCCGCGTCCGAGCACATGGATCGCAGCTGGGGCATCGAGGCCGTCGAGCATTCGATCCGACCCGGCGATCCCGTGTCGCACGAGACTGTGACTCTGCTGCCGCAGTTCCTGGATGGATCGGTTGTCTACAGTCGCTACGGTTTGCCGCCGAAAGCGGCTCGCCGAGAAGCACGCCATGAACCAGGGCTGAAGACAGGCCGGCTCTTCTCCGCTCAGGGCCGTCGGACCACCGACAAAGGGCCGCAAGCAGACGTGTGCCCTCGGCGACTTGCCATGGTCGGGCTCATCTGCCGCACGCGCAACTCGCAACGCCCGCCCCGAACATTTTTCCCACATCCGGCCCGCCGGCCCGTGGGACGGCACCGCGGCCTCAAGAGAAGCGCCGAACCGCTCGACTTCCCCACGGAACGGGCGCCTGCCCGTCGTGCGCGAATCCCCTCTGGAGCTCTCGAAACATGTCTGGCTCGACCACTTATCTCGTCACCGGCGGCACCGGTTCCTTCGGGCGCATGTTCGTGTCGAGCTGCCTCGACAATCCGAAGACCAAGCGCGTCATCGTCTACAGCCGCGACGAGCTCAAGCAGCACGAGATGCGCGAGCAGTTCGAGGATCCGCGCGTCTCCTACTTCATCGGCGACGTGCGCGACAAGGATCGCCTGACGCGCGCCTTCCAGGCCGATGTCGACGTGGTCGTGCACGCGGCGGCGATGAAGCAGGTGCCCGCCTGCGAATACAACCCGTTCGAAGCGGTCGCGACCAACGTGCTCGGCGCGAAGAACATCATCGACGCGGCGATCGACTGCGGCGTGCCCAAGGTCATCGCGCTGTCCACGGACAAGGCGGTCAATCCGGTCAACCTGTACGGCGCGACCAAGCTGTGCGCGGAAAAACTCTTCGTGCAGGGCAACTCCTACGCCGGCAAGAGCGCGACGCGCTTCGCCTGCGTGCGCTACGGCAACGTGGTCGGCAGCCGCGGCAGCGTGATTCCCGTTTTCCTGCGCCAGCGCGAGACCGGCCAGCTCACCGTGACCGACGAACGCATGACGCGTTTTTGGATCACGCTCGATCAAAGCGTGCGCCTGGTGCACACGGCGGTGTCGCGCATGATCGGCGGCGAAGTCTTCGTGCCGCGCATTCCGAGCATGGGCCTGCTCGACCTGGCGCGCGCGATCGCACCGCAAGCCAAGATCAAGATCTCGGGCATCCGCCCTGGGGAGAAACTTCACGAATGCTTGATCTCCTCTGACGAGGCGCGCCACAGCGTGCGCACCGACGACATGTTCGTGATCAAGCCCGAATTCCCGTGGTGGGGCAACGCCGGCTGGTCGGAGGCCGAGAGCCTGCCCGACGGCTTCGAATTCACCAGCGACAAGAACGAGCGCTGGCTGACCCCGGCTGAACTCGCGATCGTGCTGTTTTCACTGGAAAACCACGGCCAACCCGCCGGCCGACGCCGCGACGACTTCAAGCCTGCCACGGCAACCCGCAGTTCGCTGGGCGCAGCATAAGCGTCGTGACGCGCACTCGAGCAAATCCCCAAGCCCTCGCCTTGGAAGGCGGAGCGCCGCTGCGCTCGCGTCTGTTGCCCTACGGCCGTCAGCACATCGACGACGCCGACGTCGCCGCAGTGGTTTGCGCGCTGAAAAGTGACTGGCTGACCACCGGCCCGCGCGTCGAGCAGTTCGAAACCGATTTCGCAGCTTACGTTGGAGCCCGGCACGCGGTCGCGGTCTCCAATGGAACTGCGGCGTTGCACGTGATGCTCGCCGCGCACGGCGTCGGGCCGGGCGACGAAGTGCTCGTGCCGGCGATGACTTTTGCCGCCAGCGCCAACGCCGTCTTGTACTGCCGCGCGAAGCCCGTCTTCGTCGATGTCGAGCCCGACACTTTGTTGATCGATCCGCGCGATGCGGCGGCAAGAATTTCGCCGCGCACCAAGGCTTTGCTCGCGGTCGACTACGCGGGTCAGCCCTGCGATTACGACACGCTCAGCGCACTGTGCCACGGCGCAGGGATTGAACTCGTCGCCGACGCCTGCCATTCGCTCGGCGCGCGCTGGAGCGGGCGGCCGACGGGCACGTTGGCCCACGCCTCGGCCTTCAGTCTGCATCCGGTCAAGCACTTGACCACCGGCGAGGGCGGAGTCGTGGCAACGAATGATGCAAAACTCGCCGCCCGCATGCGCCGTCTGCGCAACCACGGCATCGACAGCGAACAACGTCAGCGCGAGCGCGCCGGAACTTGGCGCTACGCGATGGAAGAGCTGGGCTTCAATTATCGCTTGACCGATATCGCCTGCGCGCTCGGTTCGAGCCAATTGGCGCGCGCCACGCGGCGCTTGCAACGGCGCCGCGAATTGGCCGGTTTCTACGCGCGGCGTTTGGCCAAGCTTCCCGGTCTGCGACCGCTCGCGCAAAGGCAGGAGGCTAGTCACGCCTGGCACCTCTACGTGGTCCAGCTCGAACTCGAACAGCTGCGCGTCGATCGCGACCGGATCTTCGACGCGCTGCGCGCCGAGGGCATCGGCGTCCAGGTGCACTACCTGCCGGTTCATCTGCACCCCTACTACGCCCGTGAACTGGGACTCGCGCGCGGGCTTTGCCCCGTCGCCGAATCCGCGCACGAACGCATTCTCACGCTGCCTCTTTTCCCCGAGATGACGGATGCCGATGCGCGCGACGTCGTGCGCGCCCTCGAAAAAGTCTTGACGAGCTATCTGCGATGAACAGCGGCCGAATCATCGCCATCCTGCAGGCGCGCACCGGTAGCCAACGCTTGCCCGGCAAGGTCCTGATGCCGATCGGCGAGTGCTCGCTGCTCGAGCGCGTCGTGGAACGCATCCAGCGCATGCACATGATCGACGATTTCGTCGTTGCGACCAGCGTCTCGAAGGGCGACGACAAGATCGCAGATCTGTGCCAAATGCGGGGCTGGAATTGCTTCCGCGGTCCCGAGCGCGACGTGCTCGAAAGATACCTGCGCGCCGCGCAGGCCATGCGCGCCACCGACATCGTGCGCATCACCGCCGACTGCCCGCTGTTCTCGTGGCAAGAGGCCGACCGGCTGATCGCACACGCGCTCGCCCGCGGCAGCGACTACGCCCACAACTTGACTTGCTGGGGCAGCGGCATGCCGATCGGAACGGGCGTCGAAGTCATGACCATCGAAGCGCTGGGCGCGGCCTGGATCTACGGCCTCGAAGCGCATCATCGCGAGCACGTCACCGAATACATCTTCGAGCATCCCGAGCGCTTCAAGATCGAATTGCAGCGCGCGCCGGCCGAACTCGACCGTCCGGGCTATCGCCTGACCGTGGACACATCGGCCGATCTCGACTTGATCCGTTGCATTCAAGCGCGCCTGGCGCCCACGGGCGGTTTGGTCGAGCTCGCCGCTGCAATCGAGTGGCTCGATGCAGAGCCCGCGCTCGCCCGGTCGAACCTCGAACCCGAACGCAAGGCGAGTTGAGATCATGGAACTTTTCCTGCGAGCCGACGCGTCGGAGTCGATTGGAACCGGACACGTCATGCGCTGTCTGGCCCTCGCGCAGGCCTGGATGCACGCAGGCGGCACGGCGACTTTCGCGATGAGCCAATGCCCGCCGCGGCTGTGCGAGCGCTTGCGCAAAGAAGGCGCGAACGTGGTCAGCATCGTCTCCGAGCGCGCCAGCATCGCCGACGCACGCGAGACCGCGCGGCGTGCGCGCACCGCACTGGCGCGTTGGATCGTGCTCGACGGCTACGACTTTCATGCCGATTACCAGGTCGCGGTGCGCGACAGCGATCTTTTTCTGCTCGTGGTCGACGACGAATCACGCGACGAACGTTTCGCCGCCGATCTTTTGCTGAATCACAACGCCTACGCAACACCCGAGTTGTACGCGCACAAGATCGGCCGCGCGCGCCTCGCGCTCGGCGGCCGCTACGCGCTGTTGCGCAACGAGTTCAAACCCTGGCATTTGTGGCGGCGCGAAATTCCGGAACGCGCGCGGCGAGTCCTGATCACCACCGGTGGATCCGACCCGCACAATGCCGCACTCAAGATCCTGGACGGATTGGATCTGCTCGGGCACTGCGGCCTCGAGACTACGATCGTGATCGGCTCGGCCGCCGTCCATCGCGGCGAAGTCGAATGCGAAGCGACTCGGCGCGGTGCGCGCGTGATCGTCGATCCGCAGAATATGCCTGAATTGATGGCCTGGGCTGACGTCGCGATCAGCGCGGCAGGAAGCACCTGTTGGGAAATGGCCTTCATGGGTCTGCCGGCTCTGACGCTGGTGATCGCCGACAACCAGGAACCCATTGCGCGCTGCCTGAGCGAACGCGGCGCGGCGCTCTCGCTCGGCCGCGACGACGAATCGACCGCCACGCGCGTGGCCGAGACGATTTCTCGCCTGATCAACAGCCCGCTCGAGCGCAGCACGCTTTCGCGCGCCGGCCGGCGCCTGATCGACGGCCGCGGCGCCTCGCGCGTCGTCGAACTGTTGGCGGAGGCCGCATGAGCGTGCGCGCTGGCAAGCGAACGATCGGCGCGGGCGAAGCCTGCTTTATCGCCGCCGAAATCGGCATCAATCACAACGGCGACATGGAACTCGCGCGGCGCATGATCGTCGCCGCGGCCGAGGCCGGCGCCGACGCGGTCAAGTTCCAGAATTATCGCACGGAGGATTTCGTCACTGATCGCGCGCTGCTGTATCGCTACACGCAGGCCGGCCGTGAGGTCGTCGAGTCGCAGTACGAGATGTTCAAACGCTGCGAACTTCCGCCCGGCGCGCTGCGCCGGCTCGCACAAGTCGCACGCGATTGCGGCATCGAGTTCTTTTCGACGCCGACAGGCATCGACGGCATCGTGGAACTCGTCAGTGCCGGCGCCACGCTGGTCAAGAATGGTTCCGACTTCCTGACTCAGCTTGGGTTGGTGCGCGCCATGGCCGCGAGCGGCCTGCCGACGGTGCTTTCGACCGGCATGGCGACCGTGACGGAGATCGACGACGCCGTGAACGCTTTTCGCGATGCCGGGGGCGAGCAGCTCGTCCTGCTGCACTGCACGTCGTCCTATCCGACTCCGCCCACACAGGTGCACCTGCGCAAGATTCGCACGTTGGCGCAGCGCTACGGCTGCCCGATCGGACTTTCCGATCACTCGCTCGGCATCCATGCGGCCCTGGGCGCGGTCTCACTCGGCGCGGCCTTCGTCGAAAAGCACTTCACGCTCGATCGCGGACTGCCCGGACCCGATCAAGGCATGAGCTGCGACGTGCGCGAACTGCGCGATCTCGTGCGCGGTGTGCGCGAGCTTGAAGCCATGCTCGGCTGCGATGAGCTCGGTCCGACAACGTCCGAGGCTGCTGCTCGCGCCAATTTCCGCTTGTCCTGCGTCGCCGGCCGCGACCTGCTCGTCGGCAGCACGCTGGAACCTGAAAGCATCGTCTTCCGTCGCCCCGGCACGGGGCTCCCGCCCAAGGCGCTCGAGCTGATCGTCGGCCGAGCATTGGCTCGCACGATAAAGAGCGGCGCCGTTCTCGAATTCAAGGACTTCGTATGAGCACGACACAAACTTTCGATCCGACCTGGGAACGCGACATCTACGCGCGCGGTCAGCAGGTGAATCGCTGGCCCTTCGACGCTGTGGTCAGTTTCCTCTTCCGTCACGCACCGAAGAACCGGCCGCACAAGGACGTGCGCGTGCTCGAAGTCGGCTGCGGCACCGGCAATAACGTTTGGTTCGCCGCGCGCGAGGGCTTCAACACCACGGGCATCGACGGCAGTGTCACCGCGATCGACCGCGCGCGCGAGCGCCTGCTGGTCGAGGACCTGAGCGCCGATCTGCACGTCGTCGATTTCACGAAGCTGCCCTTCGAGGATGCCAGTTTCGATCTGGCGATCGATCGCTGCGCGCTGAGTTGTGTCGGGCGCGGCTCCGCGCGCCGTGCACTCGCCGAACTTTCGCGGGTGCTCAAGCCGGGCGGGCGTTTGTTCTTCAATCCCTACAGCGACCGTCACACCAGCGCACGCTCCGGCCGCATCGGGCCCGATGACCTGACGCTCGACGTCGGCGCCGGATCGCTGGTCGGCTGCGGACAGTTGTGCTTCTGGAACGCCGCGCAAGTCACCTCCGCGCTGATCGAGGATTGGCGCGTGCTCTCGCGTCAGCACGTCGAATTCGAGGAGCAAGAGCGCCCGCTGCGCGAGATCCATGCCGAATGGCGCATCGTCGCCGAGAAAGTGGCCTGAGATGCGCATCCTTTTCCTGGGCAATCACACGGTCGGCGTGCGCTCGCTGTGCGCGCTCGCCAAGAGCGATTCGATCGTCGGCGTCGTCGCGCATCCGGGCGATCCCGAGGACGGTGTGTGCTACGAATCGGTGTACGGGCAGGCCGCAGGCGCGGGACTCTCCGTGGTGCGATTGAAGGGCCGCGATCCGGCGCTCGAGAGTTACGTGCGCGGAGTCCGACCCGACTTGTTGTGGCTCACCGACTATCGCTACCTCCTGCCGCAGGCCGTAATCGACCTCGCGCCGCTCGGCGCGGTGAACCTGCATCCAAGTCTGCTGCCGATGTACCGCGGCCGTGCGCCGATCAACTGGGCCATTCTCAACGGTGAACGTGAGATCGGCCTGAGCGCGCATTTCATCGACGAAGGCGTCGACTCGGGCGACATCATCGCGCAACGCACGATCAGCTTGTCCGCGGACGAGGATGTCGGCCACGCGCTCGAGAAGCTCTATCCGATCTATGAGCAGCTCTCCCATGAGGTTGCCCGGGCGTTCCGCAGTGGCAGCGTGCAACGACGAGCGCAACCGGCCGGCAGCTGGCCGAACTGGCCGCGGCGCAAGCCCGAGGACGGACGTATCGATTGGAGCACGGACTCCGAGAGTGTCGCGAACCTCGTGCGCGCCGTTGCGCGCCCCTATCCAGGCGCGTTCAGCCGGCTTGCGGACGGAAGGTTGACGATTTGGAAAGCGCGTGCCGGAACGGCTCGCGGGCCTGGCAGCAGCGGATCGATTTGGCGCACCGAACAAAGTCGCTTCTTCGTGAACTGCGGCGAAGGGTCTTTGGAAGTGCTCGACTACGAAGTTGAGGGAGCGCGCCGGCCGCGCGTCGGAGATCGGCTCGAGCCGCGGGAGTGTGCCGCGTGACCGACAAGCCTCGGACCGGCCGCGACTTTGCCCGCGGTGACGCGCGGACGCGCTCGCATTTCGACGCGCTGGCGCTCGCGCACGGCGGCGACGTTCGCGCCGTCGATTGGGGTTCGCGCGCTTCGCAGGAAGCGCGTTTCAGCGTGCTGGCGACGATCGGCGATCTGCGTGGCTGTAAACTGCTCGACGTCGGTTGCGGCCAGGGCGACTTGCTCGCCTGGTTGGAGCTGCAGGGCATCGATTGCGACTATCGCGGTATCGACCTGTCGCCGGAAATGATCGCATTGGCGCGCCGGCGGTTTCCGAAGCGCTCGTTCGAAGTGGCGAACCTGCTCGAACAGGAGCCTCCGTTCGAGCGTTGCGACTATGTGCTCGCCAGCGGCATTTTTTATCTGCGTCGCGAAGCGCCCGAAGAGTACTTGCGCTCGATGATCGAGTGCATGTTCGCCCATTGCACGCGCGGCGTAGCATTCAATTCGCTTTCGGCCTGGGGCGAGGAACTCGCCTTCGACGATGAATTTCGCGCCGATCCCTATCTCACGCTCGTGACGGCGAGTTCCATCACCGAGCGGCTCGCACTGCGGCACGATTATCACCCGCGCGACTTCACGATCTTCATGCACAGGGCCGGCGCGAAGTGAAGACCCTCGCGATTTTGCAGCCGGCCTACTTGCCCTGGCTCGGTTTTTTCGAGCGCATCGCCTTGGCCGACGAAGTGATCGTGCTCGATCACGTGCGCATCGATCGCAACTCCAAGACGAAATTCGCCAATCGCAATCGCGTGCGCACTTCGCAGGGTTGGTCGTGGCTGACGGTTCCGATCCGCACACGCGGCTGCGACGAAGAGCTCGCCCTCGATCGCATCCTGATCGAGGAGGACGGCCGCTGGCGCGCGAAGCACTGGGCGACCATCGAGCAAAATTATCGCCGCGCGCCATTTTTCGAGCGTTACTGTGCCGGACTGCAAGCTACGTACGTGAACGAGTGGGCACAGCTCGTGCCGTTGTGCAGTGCGGTGACGGGAGCGCTGCTGCGCGCGCTGGATATTGACACCCCACTGATCTCGAGTACGACGCTGGAATCGCGCTCTTCGAAGAGCGAGCTGATCCTGGATCTTTGCCTCGAGCGCAATGCAACCCACTATCTCTCTGGTCCGTTTGGCCGCGAGTACCTTGATTTCGCCGCGTTCGAACGCGCGGGGATCGCGCTGCAGTTTCACGACTACGTTCACCCGGTTTATGCGCAGTCGTACGCCGGTTTCCAACCCTTCATGTTCGCGTACGATTTGCTCTTCCACACCGGTCCCGATGCGCGCGCGTTGATGTCGACAACACGCGAGTTGCGTGCCGCATGAAGACCCTGGTGATCGCAGCTCACCCCGACGACGAAGTGCTCGGCGCCGGAGCGAGCATCGCGCGTTGGCTCGACGAAGGCCGGCCCGTGCACATCGCGATCCTTGGCGAGGGCGCGACATCGCGCGCGGAAAACAGCGCTGAATCGAAGCGCGGAACGGTCGCGACGCTTCAACGCCGCGCTGTGCAAGCGTCGCGCGCGCTCGGCGCTCCCCCGCCGCGCATGTTTGGACTGGCCGACAACCGTTTCGATACTTTGCCGTTGCTTGAAATCGTCCAGCGGATCGAAGCGCTCGTCGCGGAGTTCGAACCGGAACTTGTGCTCACGCACTGTGGCGGCGATCTGAACATCGATCACGCCCTGACGTTCCGCGCCGTGATGACCGCCTTGCGTCCGATGGAATCGACGAGTGTGCGCGAACTGCGCGTGTTCGAAATCCCGTCATCGACCGAGTGGGCCTTCGCGCGCTTCGAGCCCGCCTTCCGGCCCAACGTGTTCGTCGACGTCGAGGCGACGTTGCAGCGCAAGCTCGACGCGATGGCCTGCTACGACAGTGAAGCCCGACTCTTCCCTCATCCGCGCTCCCCCGAATCCCTCGCAGCCCTCGCCCGCACCCGCGGCGCCCAAATCGGCCTGCGCGCCGCGGAAGCCTTCGAAACAATCTGGCGCCGCGACTAGCCGTGCCTGGAGTTCCAGTCGTGGAACTCGGATGGCGATCAATAGTCCCCGGTAATCCGCCGCAGTTTTTTTCGCGGCCGCTACCGCGGACTTGCGGGAAGTGTAAGAAACGGCGGCGGATTACCGGGGACAGACTGCGCGCTATTTTAACTGGTTGAGCCGCCTGTAGTAGGCGTCGATCCAGTCGTGATACTCCGGCGGCAAGTCGCTCCTTCCGTTGTTGCGGAAGACCTCGCGCGCGTGGATCGGCAAGTCGCCCCAGCGATCGATGGCGTCACCGGTCGAAGTGCGCGCGGTCGCGCGTGGAGCGGGCGGGCCGCCTGGTGTGTTCTGCGATTCGGTCTCGGGCGACGCCTGGGCGCTTTCCGGATTGCTATTGCTCGAGGGCTTCTTCGAGCCGACCTCAGGGCTGCCCTCGCGAGGAGCAGGTTTGCCCGCGCCCGGGCGATCGAGCGGCGAATTGCCAAGCGATCCTGTCTTGGAATTCTGTGCTTGCGAAGGCGAGCGCTTCGAACCGTTGGACTGCCCCGAACTGGAGCAGAGGCCTTTGGTACTTCATGTCCCTGCGCCGGGACCGGACTTGTGAACGTGGCTCGCCGCGAGCTCGAGGATGCGCAACATGTCGCGCTGTGCGCCCTGACCGTCGGCCTCGGCCTGTTGGATCAAGCTCGAGATCCCCGACTCGGCCACGGGTTCCTTGAACTTGCGTCCCGCGGCGGCGGCGTAGAGCGCAGTATCGACCTTGTGCAGATTGACTTCGACGGACTTGATCAAGTCCTCCATCTGCTTGTGAACCGCCTCGTCGCTGCCCTGCTCGGGCACCTGCGCGACGGCGGCCTGTGGAGACTGCGCGGCATTCTGCTTGCCGGCGAAAAGTGCGACAGCGAACACGAGCGGAAGGAACATCGGAAACTCCTTGCGAGTGGAAGCCTCGGCTGGACGCCCTTGATGCTACCTCGGCACCGACGCCAGTGACCAATTTCCTCGAAAACCCCCGCTCGGGTGCCCTGTAATTCACCGGCGTCTATTTCCCGGCCGTTACCGTGGGGATATGGGAGTTGTAAGAAACGGCGGCGGATTACCGGGGACAGTCCTGATAGTCCTGTTGACGGGGTGTGCGGCGCCGTCGGTGGCGCGGGTGGAGCCGTATGTCGTGGTGCTCGGCACGGCGCAGGACGGAGGGTTGCCGCAGATCGGTTGCGAGGAGGCGATCTGCAGGGGGGCCCGAAACGACGAGGGGAGCAGGAGGCTCGTGACTTCGCTGCTGCTCGCTGATCCGCGCAGCGGCAAGCGTTGGCTGTTCGACGCGAGCCCGGATTTGCGCGAGCAAGTCGAGCGCGCGCGGCTTCACCCGAGCTCACGCGTCATCGAAGGCGCGCGCCCCGCGCTCTTCGACGGCGTATTCCTCACGCACGCGCACGTCGGACACTATGCGGGCCTGCTTCAATTTGGCCGCGAGGTTTACGGCGCGAGTGAGCTGCCGGTGTGGGGCACGCCGCGCATGTGCGAATTTCTTTCGAAGAATGGGCCGTGGAGCCTGCTCGTCGAGACACACGCGATCCAACTCGTCGAGCTGCCGCTCGAGCGCGAAGTCGAATTGACACCCGAGCTGCACGTTTCCGCGCTGCGCGTCCCCCATCGCGACGAGTTCAGCGACACGGTCGCGTTCGTGATCCGCGGACCGCACGCTAGCGTCGGCTACCTGCCCGACATCGACAAGTGGGAGCGTTGGGATGTGCCGCTCGAGGAATTCCTCGCGCGCGTCGACGTCGCCTTCATCGACGGCACGTTCTTCGCCGAAGGCGAGATCGCAGGCCGTTCGATGAAGGACATTCCGCATCCGTTCATCAGCGAGACGATTGCGCGCCTGTCGAGTGCATCGGCGCAGTTGCGCGCCAAGGTCGTGTTCACGCACTTGAACCACACCAATCCCGCTTCGCAGCCGGGCGATGCCGCCGATCGCGCCATTCACGCGGCAGGAATGCGCGCCGCGGTCGAAGGCGAGATCGTCGGGCTTTGAATGTCTAGGGCTTGCCGTCCCAGACGAGTTCCTTCGTTTCGCCGACCAGCAGCTGGATCGTCTGCGTCTTAGCGATCTTGGATTCGGGATTGCTCCAGCGCACTTCGAGCTTCTCGGCGGGCACGACTTCGACTTGGGCTATGCCCTTCGCGACTTGGTTGTAGAGCAACGGCGATCCACCGACGAGAATCGTGTAGTCGAAGTACGGTGCCCCGCCTTTGAGGCGCAACTTCAATTTGGCGCCGGGCCGCATACGGATTTCGAGATCTTCGAGCACTTCACCTTCCGCAAGTTTGAACGCCGCGCTGACTCCGATCCTGCCGCCAACATCGCGCGCGCAGATCCAATAATTGCCGGCGAGCAAGGAGTCGAATTTGAAGTTGCCGTGCGTTGTTGGGCGCCCGCTCCAGGGTTGTTTGTCGTCATCGCTGCTCGATAGATTCACGTCGCAGTCGAGAGGTTCGAGCGTCGCTGCATCGACGACCTTGCCTGCAACCGAGGCGCCAACGCGTAGTTGCAGAACGACGCCGTCGGAACCGGCCTCCACATCCACGGGCAACGCCGGCGCTGCTTGTTCGTAAAACATGCTGGCGTGCAACTTCCAGAGGCCCTGCGTCAGTGGGCCCAATCGGAACTCGCCAGATTCATTCGTTTCCGCGTCGCAAATCAGTCGGGTGTTCTCGACCCACGCGAAGATCGAACAATTTGCTGCAGGTGCTCCGCTGGGATCTAGCACTTTGCCCGTAATGAAAAGTCGCGCTTGAACGCGCAGTTCGAGCTCGACGACTTCGCCACTCGCCTTGACTTCGATGGTTTGCGCCAGAGCGGGGATCCCCGACGCTGTCTCGTCATAAAAGTTCTCAGGAGCAACCCCAACGCACCATGCGCCAATCGGGACATCGCTGAACTGAAATCGGCCTTGTTCGTCGGTCTTCGTCACGGCAGCGGGCTTCTCGAAGCTGCTGAAAAAGAAAGGCTCTCGGTGCTGACTGCGGCTCGCCATGCGCCAGATTCGCTGCTGCGCGAGCGACGACCCATCTGCGTTGAGAACTTGGCCCTTCAGCGTGCCCCCGCTCCCCCACCTGATTTCGAGTTTGCGTCGTTCGCGCGGCTCGAGGGTGATTGGATTTGGTTCTTCCCGCGGCTCGAATCCTGTGCGCCTCAACACGAGCTTCAGCGGAACGTTGGTGGGCAGATCGAGCACGCTCGCCTTTCCATTCTCATCGGTCACTGCCCGCCAGTGCGCGTCCGAGTTGAGATACATGCGATCTGACTGTGAGGCTTGCTGGATTTGGTCAGCGCTCGTCGAGAAATCGAGCCTCACGCCGGCAATCGGAGCGCCGGCCTCATCCTTGACCGTGGCGAGCACGCTCGCCGATCGCGTCATGCGAACTTCCAGCGGAAGGCTCGAGTCCGTGTGTCCGGATTCGAACGCGAACCAGGTGCGCGAATAACCCGGCGCTGTCGCGCTGACAAAACGTTGGCGCACCCAGGACTTGAGCTGGACTTGGAAGCGGCCATCAACGCCTGCGGAAATCGGCGGACCCTCGACTACGGGAGACGGTCGGCCGTCGAATTCTCCCCGCTCGTCAAAGTCGCTGTAGTTCGAGGCCGAATCGCGCTGAACCTCGAGCATTCCTCCCGCAATCGCTCGGCTATTCTTCGCATCGACCAACCGGCCAAACAGGGTCAGATCGCCGAGAGTACGCACCAAGATCTCGAGTTCGCGCTGTTCGCCTTGCTCGAGCGCCGCGACGTTGCACTCCTTGAAGTCGAGTTCCAGGCTGAGGTTGAAGATCGTGCAGGCGGTGTCCGGCGGGATTTCGAAGATCGCGCAGCCGTCCTCGCCGGTCGTTTGGACCGGAGCGAGGCGCCGCGGGTTGCCGGAGTGGCGACCCCTTTCCTCGTCTGTCCGATCTTCCATGGCGAGGGCCGCAAGTCGTTTGCCCTTCAACGGGAGACGCCCTTCCTTGTTCAGCAAGTGAACACGCAGACGCGTGACTCCGTCTTCGGGAAGCGGTGCGACGGCGGGCGGCGGCACCGGTAGCGCGACGGCCTCGCGCGAAACTGCCTGCGGTGGCGATTCGGCGAGCTCTGAAGCTATCGGCTGCTCGACGCTGGATTCCGGTGTCGGCAACTCGACGCGTACCGGCAACGGAACTTCGTGCGGAATGACCGGCGGCGGCGTCTGCGTGGCGCTCCAGATCCACGCGGCCAAAGCCAGCGCGGCGACGACCATTCCAATACGGAATGCAGTCCTCATTCCAAGATCCTACTCGTGGATCGGCCCGCGGTTCTGGGATCCCGTGCACGGTGTCCGGCGGCTGCGATCTGGCCTTGGACTACCGTGCGCCGGCTTCTCTTCCTTAGGAATAGGATTCCCGACCCTCCCCTGGCCGCACGAGGCGGCAACTCTCCCCAAGCCATGACCGACATGCAATTCGACCTGGAACAAGCGCTCGCGGTCCTCGCCCGCACGCCGCGCACGCTCGATACTCTGCTGCGCGATCTGCCCTCTGCGTGGACGACTTGCAACGAGGGGCCACAGACCTTCAGCGCGTTCGATGTCGTCGGGCATTTGATTCACGGCGAGCGCACGGATTGGCTGGTGCGCCTCGAGCTCATCTTGAAGGAGGGCGAGCGCCGCGCGTTCGAGCCCTTCGATCGCTTCGCAGAGCGCGATGGCGGCGAGAAAAAGAAACTCGAACAGTTGCTCGATGAATTCGCGGCGCTACGGCGAACCAATTTGACGCGACTGCGCGCGCTCGAACTAGATGCGGCGAAGCTCGGACTGCGCGGCCGCCACCCGGACTTGGGAGCCGTCACGGCGCGAGAGCTGCTTTCCACGTGGGTGGTCCACGATCTCGGTCACCTCGCGCAAATCGCGCGCGTGATGTCCAAGCGCTACACCACGGACGTCGGCCCATGGATCGCCTATTTGCCGATTCTCACGCGCGGCGCGGCCCGTTGAGTCGCCCGTACGGTGCCTGGCACCGTACGGGCGGACGAAACGCATGCCGGGCGGCGCACGGTCGTTATCCTCGTGCGCATGAGTGCAGCTCGAACCAACGTCGTTTTTATTGGCCACGGCAGTCCGATGAACATCGTGCGCGACAACGGGTTCACGCAATCGCTGGCGCTGCTCGGTCGGCAACTCGGTCGGCCGGAAGCGGTGCTGGTGATTTCCGCGCACTGGCTCACGCGCGGCGAAACGCGCGTGGCGACGAACGAGGCGCCGCGCACGATCCACGACTTCGGCGGCTTTCCGGCCGAGCTCTATCAGATGCGCTATGCCGCACCCGGTTCGCCCGCGAAGGCGCAGCAGTTGATCGAGAGCGTTCGTTCGATTTCCGTGCGTGCCGATCCCCAAATGGGCCTCGATCACGGCGCGTGGAGCGTGCTGCTGCACATGTGGCCCGCAGCCAATGTGCCCGTATTTCAGTTGTCGATCGACTGGAGCAAGCCTGCGGTGTGGCACCTGGCCTTGGGCCGCGAACTTTCAGCGATGCGCGAGCAGGGCGTCCTGATCCTCGGCAGCGGCAACATCGTGCACAATCTCTCGCAGATCACGGGCGACGAGAACGATCCGCAGGTTCCCGATTGGGCGTCGCAGTTCGATAGCTGGGCCGCGACTCAGTTGAGCGAACGCAACGACGACGCGCTCGCGCGCTACGAACTGGAAGGGCCCGGTGCGTCAACCGCCGTGGCGATGAACGATCACTATCTGCCGCTGCTTTACAGCGTGGGTGCACTGGCTGACGGCGAGAAAATCTGCTTCACGCACTCCGGTTTTCAGAATAGTTCGATCAGCATGCGTTGTTTCGCAAGCGTCGGTTGAGAGCGACGCGGCGCGAAATACGACCGGGCATTAGCGAAAGGCTTCGGCGGTCAGGACTCGGGCTCAATACGCGTTCGCAGTCTCGTTGGGGTCGCCGCCTGTTGTTGTCGGCGACTGCTCAGAGGTCTTCTTCCTGTCCCGGCAGACCCACGCTCCCGATTCGTTGCGGACCCAGTTCGTGAATTCGAAGCTCACCGATTTGACTTCGTGCAGGCGCCTGACGTCGGACTCGAAGGCCTTCAGCGCCTCGGCCGTTTCCTGGCCCGGCCGTGACGTGCCGACCACGGCTACCTCGCCCGACATTTGCACGTGACCTTTGCGGACGAAGAAGTTGGTCTTCGTCAGGTCGATCCAGTGCCGCGTGAGCACGTTGCGGATGCCGCAATTGAGTTCTAGATCCTGTGAGCTCATGGCTTTCCCCTGGCGCGGGTGGTCGAACCCGAGCCGTGTTGCAATCCGATTCGAATGCGGCGGGTGATGGACTTGAGCGCGGTGGATCGCCGCTATGTTCAAGTTGGATCACGGGTCCTGACCGGCCCGGGGCCATAGCTGGCCGCGTCCAAATGGGGTCGGTGCTGTGACAGACAACAGAACTCCTACATACAGATGCGCCCGGCGTTTTGGCGAAAGCGTCGATGGGCACGGGCTGACAGGCGCAGGGTAGGCCCACTCGATTTCAGCATTGATTCGAGCGGCGACGAGTTGGTTCGCAGAGCGAGCGTCGTGCTTGCCTATCGCTACAGCGCGGGCAAAACCAGTCATGAATCAGCGCAGCTTCGACGCCCCGCGCTTCTGGTCCTTCTCGAGCTTTCGGACTTCCTTCATCTTCGCGCGTACGAATAACCGCTCGCGTTCGATCACCGCGGTCGCGGGCCAGTCGAGGTATTCGAACACGACCAGTGCTTTGACTCCCGGAGGAACGTTTGGATTGCCTGCGACCCCGCAGTGCATGCGGCCGCCTTCGTAATACCGGTCTTTGTTCCCGGTCTCGGGGACCTCGTCTTCCTCTCGAATGTACTTCCCCTCGCTGACCAGTTCATCGACGTGTTCAAATCCAGCGCGCGCGAGAAGGTCATTCAGCTCCTCTTCGCGCGCCACGAGCTCATCCCATGTCTTGTAGCGGTACATCGTTTCGAAATCAGCCGGGAGCGCAGCTTGCGTCGTGACTCGATTTTCACCCGCAGGTGTCGAACTCGAATCGTTCGACAGCGCAGACTGTGGAATCTCGAGTTGCGTTCCAGCTTCTCGCGCAGTCGCGGGGTCGGAGGAATGTCCGGGCAAGGCCGGCGACGTGTCAGGATGCGTCGGTGCGCGTCCGAGCAACCAGAAGGTGCAAGCGACAAGTGCTGCGAGGATCGCGGCCCCGATCCACTTCAATCCTTGGCCCATGGCTCGACATCGTACACGCGGGATTCGGCTCGACTACGCAGCTCCCTTAATTCCCTGGAGCCGGGCTTTTATCGCATGAGCTTTCGCAGTCGGGTCCAGCGTGATGTAATGAACGCGTGACGGATTCGCAGCTCATTTCTCAAGCTGAACTCTGGCCCGTCCCGCCTCGCGTCTCGCGCTGGCGAAAAGTCGGCGCAGTCTTGGATCACTGGTCGATCCAGGCCACCTTTGGGTTTGTTCTCCCGATGATTTTCGGGCTCGGGACCTTGATCCTCAGATTCAATTTCATGGCCCCCACCGATTTTGGATCGGCTGGGTACTTCGTGCTCTTCTGCTGGGTGCTCACAGTCAGCTTCGGATTCAGCTTCGGCTTGTGCTTGCTCACGGACCCGCACGGGCAACGGCGTTCAGTGTCTCTTGCGATCGCCTGGAGCATGGGAACTGGGCTCGCGGTCTGCTCTGCCTTGGCTTTCAGTGCGGTCGCGATCGCTTTGTCGAGTGCTGAGTACGAGTGGGGTGCAAGCCAATTGATTTGGGTTGTCTTGAGTCCCATGCCATTGGCGACAAGCGTCGTCTACGCTCGCGCAGCCAGCCGTGCGTGGACTGCCAGTGGGACGCGCGCGGCCCTCCATCCTCGGTGGACTGTGCTCGCGATCGCGATCGGGTTTCTGGTGGGCCTCGCAGCGATCGCGGTGGCGTACCAGATCTCGGGGTGAACCGCTCCCGTGCGGGGCTCGGATGTCCCATGGGCCGCGCAATGCGTTCGGTTGCATTGCCGCCGAAGTGGGGCTGAAGCGTTAGAATCGAACTTCGCGGCCGCACGCTCCCGGCAGGACATGGAACTCCCCGACGACATCTTGTTGCGTTCGCCCGAAGAGGCTTCGCGGCGCATCGCGCTCGTGTTGCTCGAGCAAGCCCGCGGCGCGGCCGAGCGTTGGCTCGATCCGGCGCAGACGAACGCGCTGCACGATTTGCGCGTCGCGATTCGCCGGCTCGCCTGCTCACTGCGTGCCTGGGACGTGGAACTCGACGGCGCCGTGCGCAAAAAACATCGCCGAGCACTGCACACGATCCAAAAAGCCACAGGCGCGGGCCGCGACGCGGAAGTCGGCTTGCAATGGCTTGCCGAGCAGGCTGAAGACCTGGACGCAAGTCAACGCGTCGGCCTGACCTGGATCGAGCGGCGCTTGGAGCAGCGACTTTTGAAGTCGAAGGCTCGCATGCGCGAGAAGACACGCGCTGCGTTCGACGACATCGAACGAGTGCTGCGTCCGCGACTCGAGCTCTTGCGCGTCGAGGTGAATCTTGCACGACCGCTGGCAAGCGTGCGCTTTGGCGCAGCCCTGGCGGCGCGCCTGCGCGAGCATCTGGCTCGCTTCGACGAGTGCCTGGACGCCGTCGACTCGCCCGCCAATCGCGACGAGGCGCATCGCGCACGCATCCGGCTCAAGCGGCTGCGCTACCTCGGCGAGCCCGCGCTGGGCCAGGTCGAGGGCGTGCAGGAACTGATCGACGACTGCAAGGTGCTCCAGGATCTATTCGGCGACTTGAACGATTCGCACGTGCTCGGCGCACAGCTCGACGCGGCGCTCGACGACAAACAGGAGGCTTCGGACGAGACCAAAGGAGCGCCGGCGCGGGCGGGTTTGCTCGAACTTGTGTTGAGAGCCGAGGCGCAGCGCGAATCGATCTTCGTCGAACTCGAAAAGCGCTGGCTCGGCGTCCATCGCGCGAAGTTCGCCGCGCAGGTCGAGAGCGTAGCCACGGCCCTGGAAGCCGCCGCGCGCGCCAACATCGAGATCGAGCGCAAGTACTTGCTCACCGGCAGGCCGGCCATGCCGCCGGGCGGCGAAACGCTGGAAGTCGAACAGGGCTGGCTTCCCGGAAAAGTGCTGCGCGATCGCGTACGCTCGGTGCGCGTCGGCGCACGGACGCGCTACTACCGCGCACTGAAGCTCGGCCGCGGATTGACGCGCAGCGAACTCGAAGAGGAGACGACCAAGAAAATCTTCGATGTGCTCTGGCCGCTGACCGCGGGCTGCAGAGTGCGCAAACGCCGCACGAAGATCGCCGAAGGCGCACTGGTCTGGGAGATCGACGAGTTCACCGATCGCGAACTGTGGCTCGCCGAAGTCGAGTTACCCCGCGAAACTGCCGTCGCGACCGTGCCGGCATGGCTTGCGCCGTTCATCGCGCGCGAAGTGACCGACGAGCGCGGATTCACCAACCTCGAACTCGCTGGGCCATGACTCGCGGCGCCACCAAGACGCTGAGTGTGCTTCTGGTGCTGTTCGCGCTGGCTGCGGGCATTTGGATCTGGACGGACGGCCAACTGCCCGACCCGCCTGCACCTGAGCTGAATCCGCCGCTGCATTCGGCCGAAACCGCACCGTCGGCCAAAGCGCCCGATTCGTTGCAGGAAGTTCGCACGACGGTCGATGCGCCGCCGCCGAACGTAGAGACCGATGCAGCGCCGCGCTTGCTCGTCTATCCGGCCGAACGCGAATTCGTCGCGCTCGAGGGTCTCGTGGTCGATGGACAAGAGCGACCGCAAGCCGGCGTGAGCGTGCAACTGGAACCGTCGCGCGGCGCCTTCCACCCTTGGCTCGAGATCGGCGAAGATCGCAAGACGCCCGCGGCCACGATGTCAGGTCGCGACGGCCGTTTTCATTTCGCGCGCCTTGCGGCCGGACCCTACGAGGTCAATGCGACCGGATTGAATGGTCTTTCGGCGCGGGCCCAGATCGCGGCAGTCGGCGGCGACGTTGCTCCAATCGTGCTGCGGCTCGCGGCTCCGGCGACTCCCGAAGAGTTGACCGTGGTCGTGCTGGACGACGCGAAAGTCCCCGGCGCGGGCGCGCGGGTTTCGCTCCACGTGGTTTCTTCTGCGCGCAACATCCTTGACGAAAGCCACGTCGCGGATTTCACCGCAGTCTGCGACGAACAGGGACGCGCGCTGATCGCGAGGATCCCGCCGTGCTGCTTGATCATCGACGCCATTGCGACGGACGGCCGCAAGGGGTCGACGCTCTTGACCGACGAAGCCAGAGCTTACGCGGACGGCCGCGTGCAGGTGATCGTCAGAGCCGGCGCAGGCATCGAAGGCCGACTGACGGGCGTGACCATGGAGCGCACGGCCGGATCGAAAATGCGCGCGCTGCAGCTCCTGCTGCCTGAGCAGGCTTACTACTCGACGTTCGGACGTGCCTTCAGCGCGCCGGTGAGTGACGCCGCCTTTCGTTTCACGGACCTGCCGGCGGGTGTGTACGTACTCGCACTGGAATCGCCGAACGGATTGCGTTTGATGCTGGAGCCGATGGCGAACGCGCCCAACTCGGTCGTCCCGTTGACAGTCACGCTGGGCGCCGGCGTGCTACCGCTCAGCCTGCACATCGGCGAGGGCGCCGAGCTCGCGGGCGACGTGCTCACGCAGGACGGCCGACCGATCGCTGGAGCGCGAGTCGAAGCGGTGCTCGTGCCGCGCGTGCCGAACTTGACCGACAGTTTTGCCATCTTCGGCGCGCATGTCTGGCGACTGGACAGCGCCGAGTCGCTCGGCTTCGTGGACCCGACCGCGCACGTCGAAAGCAAGAGCGACGCGCAGGGTGGCTATCGCATCCTCGGTCTCACGCCCGGCGACTATCGCGTGGACGTGTTCGCGCCGGGCTTCAGCTACGAACAGCGTCTGGAGGTCGCAGTCGAGCTGGAGCATCCGACGCACCTTGAACATCGGCTCTCCGCCGCCGGCGTGCTGCAGGGCAACGCACCGGATATCACCTATCTCGGCGCCACGCTGGCGGGCGCGCCGAAGCCTGCCGTGCTCGCGATTCTTCCCGACGATGGTCTGTTCACGTTGCCAGGACTGGCGGCCGGCGATTATGAGCTTGGCTCTTTTCCCTCCGACGCGAGCTTGCAGCCGATCCACCTCGCCGATGTGCACGTCGCCGCCGGCCGCACGACCTGGATCGATTTGAGCAACGCGGGTTCAGTGCGCGTCGATGGCCGACTGGTCGACGGTCACGATCAACCCGTCCTCGGCACGGTCACGGTCAGCGGACGGCGCATGAAGACTGGACCGGATGGTGCGTTCACGTTTCAGATGTTCGAGCAGCGCGACGGATCGAACTACATGCCCTACGCGTTCGTCGACGTCGGCGGTCTGCAGTGGCGCCTGGAGTTTCCCTCGCCGAGCAGCGCGTCGCAGGGAGTGCGCAACTTGCGCCTGGGCGAGCATGCACTCATGGTGACCGTGCTTGATCCGGACGGTCAGCCGGCGGCCGGAACGCTGGAAGTGAACAGCGACAACCTGCTGCCCTCGCGCCTGCGCATCGGCGCCGATGGGCAGACGATGCTGCGCTACCTCTACGCGGGCGAGCACCTGCTCAAGGCCGAATTGCCCGGCGCGATCGTGCCGCCGCAAATCGTCAATCTGCCGGCCACGCAGAACCTCGTGCTGCGAGCGCTGCCCTGCAGCGCGATCGAAGTGCGCGTCGTCGACGCCAACGGCCGGCCGGCCGCGCGCATCCGCGCGATTGCGCAGTGCTGGCAGAGCCCTGATCCGCCGCCGCTGGACTTCGACGAGTTCGCCAAGCGCGCGCAGTACTACGAGACGACCACCGACTACGAAGGCGTCGCGCACATCCTTGCGCCGAGCGGGCCTGTGCTGGTCAGCGCCTTGGGCTGGTACGTCGGCGATCCGACGGCACGGCGACTGGTCCAGACTACGCGCGGAACAGCGCTGACCGTCGAGTTGACGGTGCGTTGATCAGCCGGCGATGTCGCACGAGTCGCCGGTGCTGCGCTGATCGAGTTCGGAAAGGATCTGGCGAGCGCGCGCAAGCTCGACCAGACGTTCGCCGGTCTGTGCCTGGCAACGCTGCGCGGTGTCCTGGGTCAGCGCGGCGAGGCGACGCAGCTGTGCAAGCTGACCGTCGAGACTTGCGCGTTCGTCAGCGGGAGTTTGGGACAACCTCGACGTGACCGTGGCGCAGGAAGCACTGGCGCGTTCCGCCAGCACGAGCAATTGTTCGGGATCGATCGCGCTCTCGAGCGCGGTGAGCAGCGCGGCGAGATCACGGCCGTACTCCGCGAGTCCTGTACGCGCCTGGTCCATGGGTCGGCTCAGGCCTTGCCGGTGTCGAGCGCGGTCCAGGCTTCGAGCAGCCTGGCGAGCACCTGGCGCGCGCCGATCAGGTGCTCTGCAGTGCGTTCTCGCCGCGCGCGGCTGATCGACGCTTCGACGAAAAGATAGAGTTCGCTGAGGTTGTCGGCAATTTCTGGCGCGTGCTGGCGCTGAAGGCCCAAGCGCAGCTCGACGACGATGTCTTCGGCGCGACCGATCCAGTGATCGAACTTCGAATTCGGCTGGCTGGGATCGCAGCCGGCCGCGCTGTCGAGGAAGCGCAGCGCTCCCTGATAGAGCAGGCGCACGATCTTCGTCGGCGGAGCGTTTTCGATATTTGCTTGCGCGTAGACACCGGCGGCTCGCGCTGCGGACGAATCAATGGAGGAGTTCGGGCTCATGTGGGATTGTTCGCAGCGCCGCTCAGGCGCTGACGCTGGTCAGATACTGCTGCTGGGATTGCAGGCGTGCCATCGTGCTTTCGAGCGCGGCGAAGCGCGCTTCGAGCTGGGCCTGAAAACGATCGAGCCGGAACTGACGGTCGTCGATCTGACGGTCGTATTGTTTGATCCGTCCGTTGATCGCTTCCGCGCGGGCTTCGAACAGGCCCTTGCTGGTGGTGCCGCTCGCGTCCGTGTAGCCGCGAACGACGCGGTCGATGGAGCGCATAAGCTTGTCGGCAAGCCCTGAATCCGCACTGATGTCGACGTAGTACCCCGGTGTGCCGACCGCGGCGCCGCCGTTGTTGAACCCGTCGGTATCGACGAAAAGGTCGGCGAACTTGGTCAGGTCCGCGTCGAGTTTCTCGTTGACCTTCGTCTCGTTCAGGATCAGCGTGCCGTCCTTCTGCAGATCGATGCCGAGCAGCTTCAGCGTGCCGAAGCCCGCCGTGTCGTTGCCGACCTGTATCGCCGTGGTGCCGAAGAGTTCCTGGCGGATCGTGCTCTCGATCGTGCGCAGCGAGTTGTCGCCGAATAGCGGCCCGCCGGCGCCGTCTTCCTCACTGAATTTGTTCTGATCGTGGATGAACGTCATGACCTTGTTGAAGGCCTCGACGAAGTCCTTCAACTTGCCCTTGATCGCGTCCTTGTTCGGTTCGACCGTGAAACTCGTGGTCTTCGCGGGATCGGCCGTCAGCGTGCTGATCGACACGCCGGCCAGCACGTCGCTGAAATCGTTGCCCGAGCGCTCGACCGTCAAGCCGTCGATCTTGGCGATGGCATTGTTGGCCACGGTCAGGTTGTTCACGCTCTGCGCCACGCCGCCCGCGGTCGGACCGGTCGCATCGATCGTCAGCGCGGCGATGGAAGAGCTGATGCCTGAGATGCGCAGATCTTCGCCGGTGCTCTGTCCGCTGAGCACCATTTGATAGGACGGGCTCGTGGCCGTGCCGGTATTGACGACCGAAGCCGTGACTTTCCCTGCCGCCGCCGTATTGATCGCCGCGGCGACGTCGTTGAGGCTCGAAGTGGCCTGGTTCACGGTCGCGTTGTAGGCGACACCGTCGTAGCTGAAGCTCACGCCCTGGCCGTCCGCCGTTCCGAGGTTCGTCGTCGGATCGAGCACGCCGTTGAAGGCCCAGCGATCGCTGCTGGCGAGTTGATTGACCGTGATGGTGTGCGAGCCGGCGACCGCGCTGCCGCTGGCCTTGAAGCTGGCGGTAGTGGTGTCGCTGGCGGTGACGGTGAAGGCCAGGAACTCTGCGGCGGTCGACAGCGCCTTGGCTTTCGTGCGCAGTCCGTCGACCAGGCCCTTGAGAGTCGAGTAGAGGCTGAGCTTTTTCTTCTCGTCGGCCTTCTTCGTGTTCAGCGCGTCGATGGGCAGGCTCTCGACCCGCACGAGTGCGTCGATGATCCCGCGTGTGTCCAGGCCACTGCCCAGTCCGCCGATGGTGATGCCGGCCATATTGCTCCCCTTGTGAGGGCCTTGGTCAAAGCCCCGCGCGGGTTATCGGTGCAAGACGGCCCCAGCGTGAGCCCAATTCCCCGCCAAACGCTGACTGCTTTGAGTAGCTCGCCCGGAAAGCAATTCATGCGGCCGCGAAGTAATTTCGCGCTGAGCATGGCAAGCCGAGGAGCGACCCGCGAGTCCGTGCCGCCTGGCCACGAGCGCTCACGCGAGCATGGGGAGCATTAGGACCAGTTCGAACGCGGGAAAGGGTTCAAGCCTGCCGCGGACCCGTGCCACGATGAGTTCGTTGCCCTCGTTGTAGGGAAAGGCGGGACGCATGTCAGCGCGCAGGCCCTGACAGCCTGCAGAAGTGACCGACCACTTCGACAGTCCAAGTTCGGCCAGGGCGCTCTTGATGGCGCCTCCGACAAGATTGCCGATCTCGATCATGCCGTCCTTGAGCGTGTTGTCGGGAGCCGGCTCGAGGCGTCGTACCGCCAGTTCGTCCTCGGGAAGCATCAGCAGCAGGCAGGCCATGGTCATCGCGTCCGGGAGCGGCACGAGCAGCGCGCCGCTCCGCTTGTGACCGTCCTCGTCCACGAAGCCCAGTCGGAACGAGATGTGAACCTGGCCGGCGCCGGTTGCACGCGTGTGGGCGCGTTCGATGCGCGCAGCTTCGAGGCAGAGTTCGCGACCAAACAGCAGGCTGAGGTCGCCGGAAACGTGCTTGAGGATGCCCGCGATCAGGGCGGGATCGCCAACCGTGGTGCTCGAGTCTTGCTTCATTTCTCGAAGGGCGCGTCGATTGCCCAGGCCCTTCTATCGGATTCCCGTCGGCCGCGATGGAGCCTCGGCTGCGAAACGACGCGTGCGGGCTGACGCGACGGGCAGCTGCCCCGCATGGCTGTGCTTGATTCAAGCTGCAGGCGCTTTCCGCCTCTGACGCGACCCGGCACGACGATGCGGGGCCGCCTCGCGCGACGGCGACGCGAGTGAACCGCTGCAAACGGAAGACGGGGGCCCGGTAAACCGGACCCCCGTCGAGATTCCACGCGACGATGTCGTCGCGAAGTGACTACTGGAGCAGGCGCAGCGCGAGTTGCGGCTGGACGTTCGCCTGGCTCAAGACCGAGACGGCGGCTTGTTGCAGGATCGAGTTGCGCGTCAGGTCGGCGGTCTCCTGGGCGACGTCGACGTCACGGATGCGGCTCTCGGCGGCGGCCAGGTTTTCCTTGGCGTTGGCGATCGAAGCAATCGCGCTCGTCATGCGGTTCTGGGAAGCGCCCAGGGTTCCGCGATTGGTCGAAACCGAGTCGATCGCCGTATCGAGCGCGGCGATGGCCGCGTTCGCGTTGGTAACCGAGGTCACGTCGAGGGCGCTCACCGCCAAGGTCGTGGCCGTCGAATCCGCCAGTGCGACGGTGATCGTCTCAGCGGCGTTGACACCGACTTGAATGTCGAGCGAGGTGGTCGTGCCGTCGAGCAGGTTGACGCCGTTGAAGGTCGTCTGCGTCGCGATACGGTCGATTTCGCTGGAAAGCTGCTGGAATTCGTTGTCCAGCGTCGCGCGGTCGGTCGCGTTCAGCGTGCCGTTGGCCGATTGAACCGCGAGCTCGCGCATGCGGGTCAGGTTGTTGCCGACTTCCTGAAGGGCACCTTCCGCGGTTTGCGCCAGGGAAACGCCGTCCTGTGCGTTGCGTCCGGCAACGGCGAAGGAACGGATCTGAGAGCGCATGCGCTCAGAGATACCCAGACCGGCGGCGTCGTCCGAAGCGGACGCGATGCGAAGACCGCTGGACAGGCGCGCGAAGTTTCCGGACAGACGGGTGGAAACTGCGCTCAGGTTGCGCTGCGCCGTCATCGACGCGATGTTGGTATTGACTCGAAGACCCATGGGATCTGCTTCCTAGTAGTTGTGTTGCACTCTTGGGGAGGGCCGCGTGCCGGGGTCCACAAGACCTCGCGCTCGCAGCCTCTGACTCACCGTCCTGGGTACTCGAACGAGTGCCGCAGCGGAGAGGTCCGCGTCTCGAGCTCGATGTCCCACCGGGGCGGGTTTCGAACTTGAACTCGAACAGGGTTCCTATCGGGCCGCGGGGATAGCGCATCTGGAGAAAACCTCTCGGAATCGGGACCTGTTTTCACGATTTCAGCGCGCGACCCGGAAAGTCCTTCAGGGATACTGCCCCCGATCGCTGTGCAGAAATTCCGATTTTTCCGCCACCTGGGGTGACTTGCCTCGGTCGTCAGTGGTCGCCTTTCCTCAAGGAGCCCCTG
>JAYUUV010000395.1:0-5103 GCA_043754695.1 Planctomycetota bacterium | reverse complement strand
CCGCGGTTTCGACAACCTTGAACGGGTCGAACACGTCGACCGGCACGTTCATGCCGTTCGACAAGAACTTGGGCAGGCCCTTGAGCCCCGCACCTCCGCCGCACAAGAGCACGCGATCGACGCGCAGACTGGTGAGCTTCACCTGACTCTTGCAGAACATGACCGTCGACTGCAGCAGCGAGAGCAACGCGCCTGCCGGCGCCGAAGCCGCGCGCGTGGCCTTCTCGGCCGTGGGATCCTTCGGCATGGAGCCCGGCGTCAGATCGACGATCTTGCGCTTGAGCTCTTCGGCCTTCGCGGCGGACACGCCGAAGCGTTCGGCCAGCGCGTCGTCGATCAACTTCGAACCGCCGCTCAGATTGCGCGCGAACAAGAGATCCGCGCCGCGCACCAGGATCACGTCGACGTTCTCATGGCCGATGTTCGCCAGCAGGATGGTGTCGTCTTCGATCACGCCGTAGCGCAGCCAGGCGTTGTACAAGGCCAATGCGTTCGGCGAAAAGGCGTCGAGCTTGCCGCCGGATTTCTGCAGGCCCTGCTGATGCGTTTCGAGCAACGACTCGCGCGCCATGGCCAGCAGCACGACGTCCTCGCCTTCGTTCTCCGCCTGGGCCGGCAGGACATTGAAGTCACTGGCGACCTCGGCGCCGGACTGGCCGCCGATTTCCTCGACTTCGAAGCGCATCAATTTCTTGAGCTGCCAATCGGGGACCTGCGGCACGCGCGTGTAGCGCAGGTTCACGTCGCGGCCGGTCACGCCGACGCGCGCGTCCTCGAGCTTGAAGGTCGGCTCGCCGGAACTCCAGGCGCCCGCGAGGTCCGCCGGCGCGTGCTCGACGTACGAGAACGCGCTGACGTGAAACGTGTTGCCCTTGTAGGAACCGCGCAAGAACTTGTTCGCGCGCGTGCCGATGTCGACGCCTGTGACGGTGCGTGCCATCTATTGCTCCGTGGCCTTGGACGGCGCCGTCAGTGACGCAGGATCGCTGACTTGAAAGTGCGTCTTCAATTCCTCGGCCACGCGCTCGGCGAGCCGCGTCTGCTTGGTCGCTTTCAAGGCCGCGTGGATCTCCGCGAGCCGACGCGCTTCGAGCTTGTCGAGATCGCGCACAAGCAGATCGATGTCCTGCTCGACGCTGTCGGCCAGGGCCCGCGCACCCGCTTCGGCCTCGGTGCCGGCGTAGGACTTGGCGATCTTCAGCGACTTCGCGCGGCATTCCTTGAACAACGCGAGCAAGCGGAAGAAGCGCGCGCGTTCGACGTCGTCGCGCACCGCGGCGACTTCGGCCAGGCCGGCGGAAAGCGCCTTGGCCCGTCCCGCTTCCGCTTCGGCGATCAGCGCGGCGTCGATTGGGTGTTCGTTGATCAGCCGGCTCCACAGCGCGACCACTGCCCCCGGATCGCCCGCGCGCTGTGCTTCGCGCGCATCGCGGGCCAGCCCCGCGGCGGCCACGCGCTCATCGTTGAAGGTGACTTGGACCAGCGCACTCGCCGCACCGACAGCCTCCAGGCGGAACGTGGCTCCGCTGGATCCGACTTCGGGACGCCCGCGCAGGACGACCGGCGGATCGAAGCGCAGTCGCACCAATTCGCGGCCGGCGCCGAGCAAGACGCTCTCGACGTCCGCACGCTCGAACTGGGCCTGGTGGGTCTTGAAGCCCTCGGACCCGGTGCTCGCGATGCCGCCCGCGGCAGTGATCGTTTCCGCCGCGAACTCGAGCTTCGCCGCACTGCCTCGTGCGGCGATGCGCATTCCGAGCGGGTCGGCTTCGGCCGTGAAGGTCGAATCGGCGCCGCTGGCGGAAACGAAGCGAAGCCCACTGAGCAGCGGATGGTCGATCTTGAACAACAGGCCGGCTTGGACCGGCTCGCCGAGCAGCACGATTTCCACGTCCTCGTGTTTCACCGAACGCCACGCCGCGTTCGCGCCGGCGACGATCGAAACGTCGTCGACCAGGGCTTGGCCTGCGGCGGAAGAGCTGCGCGCGGCGATCACGGCGCGGCAGCGGTCATAACAGGGCGGCGCAGTGGCCTCGAGTTCGTACGACTCGAGCGGGCCCTCTCCCGAACTCGACTGCGACTTCCAGGCGCCCCAGGCCTCCAGCGGAAGATAGCTGCCCGCGCTGGATTCGAAGCGCAGACCTGCGCGCACTTCGACCTGGCCGCGGGTGCCAAGCGCACAGGCGAGTTTCATGGTCTTGCCCGCGACGACCACTTCGGAGCTCAACTCCGCGGCGGCGAGCGCATTGAGATCGGCCGACAATCCTTGGAGCCCGCCGGCGCGCGCCGCGCGACTGGTTTCGAAGGGCGTCGACGACGTATCCGCGTTGGTCCAACCGGCTGGAAGTTCGGGACCTTCGAAGGAGTAGCCCTCGGCCAGCAAATTGCCGGCGACGGCGCCGACCGGTTTGTCGTGCGCGGCCGTTCCTCCACTCGCCTTGGCGCTGGTGAACCACCAGGCAGCGCCGGCTCCGGCGGCGAGCACCAATAACCCGATCATCGCAACCGCCGACTTCTTGCCCGACTTGGCGAGCTTCTCCGCGCCGATCGAACGCACCCCCTCGCCGAAATCGGCTGCGGGCGCCTTGAGCGAATTCACGATAGACGTCGCCTCGATCGAAGGCCGCGACGTGCTGCGCGCGGGCGCCGGTTCATCGGCTTCCAGTTCAAGTCCGACATCTCCTTCGGAGACCGCAGCCTTGACCGCCGTGGGATCGATGCAAACCAGGTCGACGGACCCAAGCATCACGCGGTCGCCGTGCTTCAGGCGGCGCTCGGAGATGCGCTCGCCATTGATGCGCGTGCCGTTGGTCGAGCCAAGGTCGCGCAGCAGGGCGCCTTCGCCGTCGATCACGACCTCGGCGTGCTTGCCGGAGATCGACGGATCGAGCACTTGGACGCTGTTTCCAGGTTTGCGGCCGAAGGTCGTCGTCGCGCCGGTCAGGGCCACGATCTCACCCCGCCGGTCTCCGTCTTCGAAGCGGAGCGCGTAGCGATGGGTCATTCGAGGAGACGTCCGAGCAGGTGGGTCGTTGGAGGAAGTGGCGCCGTAACCAGAGGGCGCGGGGCCCTGCGAACCGGTCCCTGGCTTACCCGTTCGGGCTCCCGAGGTTACCGCGCTGGCCCCCGCACCAAGGCGCGGGACGGCAGAGGATACCCCCGCTCCGCGCTGCGACAACTGCGCATGCCGGACGAATCGTCCGCACTTCCCCGGGGCAGGCGGGGCAGGCAGACTCAGCGCGGTGGAACCAACCCCGAGCCTGCGTCGATTTTTCCTCGACGATCCCGAAGCCGACGAGCCCAATCTGCGGCCGGAGGAGCAGCGGCATGCCTCGGGCGTCCTGCGCCTGCGCGAGGGCGATCGCATCCTCGGCCTCGATGGCTGCGGCGGTCTCCATCCATTGATGGTTCGCCGGGTGACTCGAGGGGAGCTCGAGTTGACGCGCGATGGCGAGGTCATGCGCGAGCCCGAGCCGGGAACTCCCGGCGCCCCCCTGCCTCGGATCGAGGTCGCCGCCCCCCTGCCCAAGGGCTCGCGCGCCGAGGAGATGCTCGACTGCCTCACGCAGCTTGGAATCGCTGCCTTTCGGCCGCTGAACTGCGCGCGCAACCAGGGCTTCGCCCGGGAGAGCGCCGAAAACCGCGCCGAAAGCCTGCTGCGTGCCTGCCGTGAAGCGTGCAAGCAGTCGCGACGGTCCTGGCTGCCGGAAATCCATCCGACGGCGCGGCCCGCGGATTTGCGCGCGCTCCTTTCCCAGTCACGCTCAGTCCTGTTGGACCCGGGCGCCGGACAGACACTGCAACAATGGGGAGCCGCGAAGGCCGACGCTGCAATCGTAGTGATCGCCGGCCCCGAGGGCGGTTTCGACGAGCAGGAACTGCGCAGCCTTGATTTCGCGGCATGCGTGGCCCTTGGCCCGCACGTGCTGCGGATCGAGACGGCCGTGGAAGCAGCAGTCGCCGCGCTGGCGCAACGGTTCTACGACCCTGGCGAGCGATTGGCGAGCGCGACCCAGGCTCCGCGGCCGCGCAACGAAACGAAAGCCGACCCGCCGACCACGATGTGATCGAGCAGTGGCACACCGACGAGTTCGCCCGCGGCAAGCAGGCGCTCGGTCACGCCGTGGTCCTCGGCGGAAGGTTCGGGATCGCCGCTGGGATGGTTGTGGGCGATGACCACGGCGCAGGCGCCCGAGCGCAGGGCCGGGCCGAAAACCTCGCGCGGGTGAATCAAGGATGCCGTGGCCGTGCCGATCGAGACCTCGTGTCGCTGCAAGAGTCGGTGACGGCCGTCGAGGTAGAGCGCGACGACCGTCTCGCGATCTCGTCCCTGCAGCAAATCGTGCACGAGTTCGAACGCGTCGCGCGGCGTGCGAACCGGCGCCCGCGAGAAGCGCGTGCTCGCGGCCGCGCGGCGGCCTAATTCGAACGCGCAGGCTATGCGCAGCGCGGCTCGCCAAGGAATACCCAATGTCGTCGCCAGCTCGAGCGTGTTCGCGCGCGAATAACCGAGCAACGCCGATTCATCGAAGTCCGGAATACCCCCATCGACGGCGCGCGTGGGAATTCCGGCGACGAGGCCGGCCAATTCGCCGGCAGCAAATCGATCCAGGGCGCGCGTGCGCCAGGCCTGCGTGCGAGCTAGGCCCTTCGCGGGCCCCTTCGAAGCTTGTCGTGTGAATTCCGCGCCGGTACTCGTTTCTGCGTAGGGTTCCATTGGAACCTGCGACCGTCGGGACGGACTCCGGTGGCGGCCTCGCGCAACTTTTGACCCACTTCCGAGAAGCTAGGAGAAACTTCGTGAGGTTCTTGGGCTAAGAAGCATGTCCGTCGGCGGATCGTCGGATGCCGTACCGATTACCTGTAAGGGAACGCTTTTCCAACACTGCAATTCGGAGCAGACCGCCCACATGAGTATTCTGGCAATCTGTGCCTCCATCCTCCTGGGGTTGTGGGCGGTGGAAACAGTGGCGTTTTTCGTGTCCTACTGGCAGAGCGCCAAGGGGTCGGCGACGGAAACTATCGAAACACATCTGTAAAAGGACACTTTGGAAGTGTGTGGGAGCGGGAGGTGACTTCTGTCCGCACCTGAGCCGAGGACCG
>JAYUUV010000394.1:0-26995 GCA_043754695.1 Planctomycetota bacterium | reverse complement strand
GCTCGAGCACGTCGAACAAGCAGACCAGCTCGAAGCTCTGCTCGCGAAACGGCAATTTTTCCGCGGCACTTGCCACGAGCGCGGCGCTGGCGACGGGCGAATCTTGCGTCGCCAGTGCGCTCAGGCTTTCCAGGTCAGCGTCGGTGGCAACCACGCTCGCGCAGCGCGAAGCGAGGCCGGGTAGAAAGCCACCCGGCCCGCAACCAAGATCGAGCGCGCGCGCCGGCCGCTTGCCTGCAAGCACGCGATCGAGGAGGCCCAGATAGACCGCGCGCCGGCCGCGGAACCACCAGTGGTCGCGATCCAACTTCGCGAACTGTGCGAAGGCTTCGCGGCGCACGGTCAGTTCGCGGCGCCCTTGGCGCGCGCCACGGCGATCATCTCGTCGAGCGGATTCACGTAGATGCCCTCGATCGGAAGCTTGGCGATGGGCGCCAACATCCAGGCCAGCCACGGCGCAACGCGGCGCGCGCGCTCCGCGACGAAACGCGGCGACACAAGTTTGCCCGCGCCGCGCGAGTTCAAGGACACGAGCTCGAAGCCTGACGCATCCAAGGCCCGGCGCAGCGTCGCCGGCGAAAAGTGCACCAGATGCTCCTCGTGCTTGAAGTGCGTCCAGCGCTTGCCGAGCAGGCGCGCCGCGAAGGCTTCGACGTTTTGGGTCTCGAGCACCAGACGGCCCGCCGGCGCGAGAAGCTCGCGCGCCTTGCGCAGGGCGCCCAGCGGATCGGGCAGGTGTTCGAGCACGTCCCACATCACGATCAGATCGAAGGACGCGGCCGCGAAGGGCGCGTCGTCGAGCGTGCCGGCGTGGATGCGTTCTTTGCCGTAGCGCTGTTCCGCGAGCGCGCGAATCGGCGCCGACGGTTCGATGCCGAAGACATCAAAGCCGCGATCGGCGAGCACCTGCAGCGAGAAGCCGGCCGCGCAACCGACTTCGAGCGCCTTGCCCGAGCGCGGCAGCAAGTGCGTGAGCCCGGCGAAGCGCCGCTGGAACGTGCGCAGGTACAAAGCTTCGTCCAAGGCGTAGTCGCTGTAACCGCGTTCGCGCGCCGCCGGCGAATGCCAGTAGCTCGCGTCGTAGACCTCCCTGATCAACGCCGCTGCCTCGCGCCGCGGCGTGACGTAGACGAGTTCGCAACTTGCACAACGCACCAGCGTGTGCGCGCCTTCGAAAAAGAGCACGCGCCGCTCGCGCGAGCCGCACAGTGCGCAGGCAGGATCGATCGTGTTCGCCGTCGGCATGCCTGCCCCGGCGTTCAACCGAAGTACTCGCTTTCCGCGGCCACCGCCCCGGCACCGAGATCCACGCCGCTCGCGACTTGCGCGGCGAACTTGCGTCCCATGGCGATCGAGTGGTCCATGTTGTTGTAGCGGTACAGACCCTGGCGGCCGGTCGTGCCGAGGTTCGAGATGGCGGCCGTGGCGCGCCGCAGCACTTCGAGGTTCTCCTTGTACTGCAGGTCGTAGACCGGATAGGCGTAGGGCAGCTTGGCGATGTCGATGCCGCGCGTTTCGCCCGGCTTGACGACGCCGATTTTTACCAGGTCGGCTTCGGCGATGCGCGCAGCTTCGCTCAACGTCGACTTCCAGCGTTCGTCGCCGGGTCTGCAGGTGATCTCGCAGCAGACTACGGTGCTGTTGCCGGGCGCCGAAGTGTCGCTGAAGTTCTTGAACTCCGTGATGCGGTGAATGGTCAAGTCCTTTTGCGGCAGATAGACCCAGTGATCGGGGATCACACTGGGGCGAGCGACTTCGAGGTAGACGAACACGATGCCGATGTACTTGAGCCGCGCGATGGCCGCGCGCGTGGTCTCGTCGACGGCGGGATTCAGTGCTTCGAGCAGCCGCGGCAGCGGAATCGTGCTGATCACCTGATCGCAGGCGAGTTCGACGCGCGCGCCATTTCGCTGGCAAACCACGCGCACCGCTCTGCCCTTTTCGATGTCGATGCGCTCGACCGGCGTCTCGAGCCAGATCTCGCCGCCCTGCCGGCGGATTTTTTCCGCGTACTTGCGCGAGAGCTGTCCGATGCCGCCGTGACCGGGATACCAGAACTGCGTCACCAGGCTGCGCACCTCGCCGTTTTTCGGCGGCCGCAGCGTCTTCACGATCGTGTCCCACAGATTCGCCTGACTGATGCGCTGCGCCGCCCAGTCGGCCGAGATCTCCGTGGTCGGCATGCCCCAGGCCTTCGAGGTGTAGGTGCCGAAGAACAACTCGTACAGCGTGCGGCCGAAGCGCTTCAGCACCCAGTTCTCGAAGTTCGTGTCGGGGATCGGCTTGAACCACTGCACGACACGGATCCACATGTAGTCGAGGATCGCCTTGGCGAGCAACGAGGTCGGCAGATTGCCCAGCACGTTGCTGGCGCGCAGCGGGTAATCGAAGAACTTGCCGCGCAAATAGATGCGCGAGAGCCGTTCGCGGATCACGACGTCGTTGTCGAGGATCTCGTAGAGGTGCGCGATCATCTCGTCGTCGCGCGAATGGAAACGGTGCGGTCCGTGGTCGAGCCAATAGGGGCCGACTTGCCAACTCGAGGCCATGCCGCCGACGTAGTCCTGCTTTTCGAGCAGCGTGACCTGCTGGCCCGCGCGTGTGAGTTCGTGGGCAGCCGAGAGGCCGGCGAGCCCTGCGCCAAGGATGACGACGTGCATGGGGGGCGCCAGGCAATCCGGCGCGGCCCCTAGGATCGACCGCCGCCCCCCGCGGCTCAAGCTTGGTGTGGCCCAGGATCGATTTCCCGTCTCCTGGCCGAGCGTGGGCGGTTCAGGCGTGTGGCTCGGCGGGAGCGAAGTGCACCCAGAACACCGATCCGCCGCCCTCGCGCGGGCGGTAACCGCCGTCGCCTCCGATCGAGCGCGCCTGGAGCAGCACCAAGTGAAGCCCCAGGCCCGCCCCGCGCGCTGTGCGCGTGGTCTCGTTGCCCACGCGATAAAACGCCTCGAAAATCTTCTGGCGCTCCCCTTCCGGCACGCCGGGGCCACGATCCATGACTTCCAGCGAGACTTTACCGCTCTTGACCGCTGTGCGGACCAGGATCGGCTCGGCGCCCGGCCGGCTTGGGTCCACGGGCGCGTACTTGCGCGCGTTTTCGACCAAGTTCGAGACGATCGAAACCACGGCTTCCTGCGTGAGCAATACGTCGGGGAGCGCGGGATCGAGTTCGAAGACCAGATCGCCCTCGGGCCCGTACTGCGAGAGCTGGCGCTCCAATCCGGAGATGACGTGGTTGAGGTCGCCGGGCTCTGCGCGTGCGCCACCGGCGGAGAGCCGCGACTTTTCGAGCACGCGCTCGATCAGTGTGCCCAAGCGTTCCGTGGCGCGTACGATGCGCTTGTAGTACTCGCGCTGCTTCTCGGGCTCGCTGGCATCGCCGTCGAGCAGCATCTCGCCGTACATCTTGATCGAAGTCAGCGGAGTGCGCAGTTCATGGGTCACCGCGGCGACGAAATTCTCGGTGCGCGTCGCCTGCTCGAGGTCGCGGCGCACGCTGCGCAGCAAGAGCCACATTCCGGTGCCGAGCGACACGGCGAGCATCGCGGCGAGCCCCAGGAAACGCAGCCTGAGGCCACGGAAGTTGGCGTCGATCTCCTTGGTGTCCACCGCGATGCGCAAGGGCGCGAAGTCCAGTTCGCTCGGATCGCTGGTTTCGATCCCGAGGTCTTCGAGCAGGTGGATATCGGCGTGATATTCGATGTTGTTGCCGCAGCACGGCGGCCCGCCCCAGGGCACGAAACGTTGCGACCTTGCGAGCACGTTCTTCGCCTGCTGTGCCGGCAGCGAGACGAAGAACCAATCGGGGTCGATCAGGAAACCCTGCACCAGCGAGATGCCGCGGGTCAGCGGGTCCATGCAGGCGGCGAAATCGCGCAGCTCAGGCACCTGACTGTCCAGCAGCACTCTGCGCGTCGCGACCAGGCGCGGGTTGCCCGAGCTGTCGATGAAGAACTGAAGGTGGAAGGGCGTGATCGCCAACATGACCTTGAGCTGCGCGAGGCGATCCTGGCCGAATTGCAGGCAATCGAGGTCGCGCTTGTGCAAGCGGTTGAACACCACCGACAGCAGGGGAACGTCGACGATCGCAGGCTCGTCCCAGCGCGACGAGAGGCTCAAGGTCGGCTTTTCGTCGAGGTAGCGGTTCAAGAGTTCATGCAGGCAGGGTTCGAAGGTCGCGATCAATTTCTCGGGATCTGCGTTGGCTCCGCCCCACAGGTCGATGTGCGCCTCGCGCAGCTCCAGCAGATCGAAGGCGAACCAAGTCAGGATCGCCTGCGGGCGCGCGTCGTCCACGAGCGGTGATGTGACTGGAGTGCTCTCCGCCAGAGTCGCGTCGGACGCGATCGTCATGGCGCCATAGGCCGTGAACGGCCGGCGGGCTTCGGTCTCGATCAGGCGATCGAGCTGGTTCAAGATCGCGCCCCGAAATCGTCCCGACGCATCTTCAGCCATCTGCGGGACCGCCACGCGGTCCGAGTCGTAATCGCGCAGCAGTTGGTTCCACTGCAAGCCTCCGAGCACCAGGGTCGGCAGCACGAGCAGCACCCCGTACAAGATCAGTGCAGTGCGCTGGGTTCTCAGCTGAACCAACGGTAGCCCTTGCCGCGCACCGTCTGGATGAACTGCGGCTTGGCGGGGTCGACTTCGATCTTGCGGCGCAGTCCGACGATGTGGATGTCTACGGTGCGCGTCTCGACGTTCGCGCTCTTGTAATGCCAGACGTCGAGCAGCAGGTCGTCGCGCGTGACCACCTTGTCGCGGTGGCGCATCAGGTACTCGAGGATGTCGCCCTCGCGCGGCGTCATCGCGGTCACCTGGCCCTTGCGGTAGACCTCCAGGCGCGCCAGATCGACCGAGATGCCGCCGGGCAGATCCAACTTGGCGCGCGCCGGCGTGACCGAGTCGCGGCGTCGGAACTGCGCTTCCACGCGCGCCACCAATTCGCGCGGAGAAAACGGCTTGGACATGTAATCGTCGGCGCCGGCCTGGAAGCCCGCGATCAAGTCGTCTTCCTCGGCCATGGCGGTCAGGATCAGGACGCGCACGTCCTGGCGATCGCGCCGCAGCGTGCGCAACAGTTCGAGGCCGTTCATGCCCGGCAACATCAAGTCCAGGACGACCAGATCGAAGACACCCGCGCGCAGGCGCGCAAGCCCCGACGGGCCGTCGCCCGCCAGCTCGGCTTGGAAGCCGGCGTTGGTCAGCGCGTCGCGCACGCCAAGCGCCAGGTCCTGTTCGTCCTCGATGATCAGGATGCTGTGGGTCATCGTCTTAGCCTTCGGACGCGACGTCGGTGCTGCTTGAATCATGGAGGGGCTCGCAGGAGTTTCGCGGGCGAGCGGAATGCTCGCGCGCTCTTTCGTGGTTTCCCCGTGGCGTCGCTGGCTCCAAGGATAGCGAGCGGACGGCAGGGGCGGGATAGGAAGCACTGCGCGTACGCACCTGGAATACCCCTGTTGCAGGTGCAGGGCGTTCGATGTGTGTATCCAGGCTATGACTTACAAGCCTGCGACCGAACGCTCACTTTTTGCGCGCGCGAACGACGAGCGAGACGCCGCTGCGCCAGCGCAAGAGCCGAATGGCCAGGCTCTCGAACCCTAGCCAGCCGACCAGCGCGGCGTTGATCGGCGACGGCAGCTCGACGAAGTCCGAACTCGGCGCGGCGCCCGCCTTTTCGGAATCTGAATTCCGTCGCCAACGGCGCACGATCCAGACCAGCGGCCAGAGCGCCAGGATGAAACCGTGCTGGGCTTCGATCTCGAAGCCCGCGGACGCGAGGCGCCCCTGCAGGACTCCGCGCGCATAACGCCGCCGATGCCCGAGGGCAAGGTCGTGCGCCGACCAGAGCGAGTGGCCGGCCGGGACGGTGACCACGAGCGTGCCTCCGGGGGCGAGCACGCGGAACAGTTCGCGGCAGGCCGCCGAATCGTCGTCGATGTGTTCGAGCACGTCGCAGCAGACGATCATGGCCGCGCAGGCCGTCGCGAGTGGCAGGCGCGCGGCGTCGGCGCGCAACAAGCAGACGCTGAGCTCCCGCTGCTGCGCGAGCTTGAGTGCATGGGCATCGGGCTCTAATCCGATCAGCCGCGATCTCTCCGTGCGCTGCGCGAGCCAGGCCAGGTTGGCGCCCGTGCCGCAGCCGACATCGACGATCGCGCCCGTTGGCGAGCGCGCGAGCCCGAGATCGACGTGCTCGCGAATGGCTGCGCGCCGGCTGCGGAACCACCAGTGCTGGTCCTCGAAAGCACGCAGCTCGTCGAAGGCTTCGCGGTTCATCGGCGATAGCTCCCAAGCAGCTTGCGAATCGAAATCGCGAACAAGGCGAAGAACGAGCCGAACGCCGCGCCGAGCAGGCGCACCTTGCTGCCGCCGGAGTGTTGCCAGCGCACCGGGACCTGGACGATTTTCAGCCCGCGCGCCTTGGCGATCGCGACGACCTCAGCGTCGAAGGCCCAACGATCGACGCGCGCGCGCGAAAAGATCGCTTGCGCCGCCTCGCGCCGAAAACCCTTGAAGCCGCAGGTGAAGTCGAGCACCTCCGGCGCGATCAATAGGCGCGCGAGTCGGGAAAAAACGCGGCCCATGAATTCGCGCGCGGGCGGCTGGCGCTGCGCGATCGTTGCGCCGGGCACGCGCCTGCTTCCGAGCGCGACCTCGGCGCCCGCGTCGAGCGCTGCCAGGAGCGGCTCGAGACCGGCGAGGTCGGTGGACAGGTCCGCATCGAGGAAAACGATGCGCTCGCCGCGCGCTTCGAGCGCCCCGCTGCGCACCGCCGCGCCCTTGCCGAGATTGCTCCCGTGGCGCAGCGTGCGAACTTTGGAGCCGAGGCGCGCGAGAATCTCCGCGCTGCCGTCGCGTGAGCCGTCGTCGACGCACAGGATCTCGAAACTCTCCGCGCGCCCGGCCAGCTGCGTCGCGAGCTGCAACAGGTGCTGTTCCAGGACCCGGGCCTCATTGAAGGCGGGCACGACGACCGACAGACGGGGAGACGGCACCGCTGGAGTCTATCGGCAGGGGCATGAGCTTTTCGCGGCCCGCTTGCAGCGCGCCCCGCACTTGTCTCTGCTGGGCGAGTTGAGATCCACGAACGCGCGACCCCCGTTGACCTGGCGCGAACTCGCGCTCAGCTTCTTCGTCGCGCTGGCGCTGTTCGCCTGGCCGTTGCGCGCAGGCCTTTTCGACCCGAGCCGGATCCTTTTCGGCGTGGACACGGCCTGTGCCCAGCGGCCTTGGTCCGCGGCTCCTGGCGGCAGCGATCAGGTTGCCAATCCCGAACTCGCCGACCAGGGCATGGTCTTCTACCCGGCCTACCGTTTCGTGGCTCGCGAGTGGGGGAGCAGCGGGCCGCCGCTCTGGAACCCGCTGATCTATGCGGGTGCGCCGGCGATCGGCAATCCGCAACTGGGACTGCTCGACCCGCAGGTTCTGCTGCAGGTACTCGTCGGCAAGCTTTTCGGTCCGGCGGCCTTCGACTGGAGTTTTGCTTTCCTTATATGGATGCGCCTCTCCTTCGCCGCGAGCGGAGCGTTCGCGCTCGCGCGGCGCTTGGGACTGAGAACCCAGGGCGCAACGCTTGCGGCCGTCGGCTTCTCGAGCGCGGGCTTCATCGCGCTGTGGGCCAACCACAGTCTCGGCCACGTGGCGCCGTTCCTGCCGTGGTGCCTTTTTGCACTGGAGGGACTGCTTGGAGCGCGGCCGGCGCGTGCCTTCGTCGCCGCCAGCTTGCTGTTCGCCGCCGCGATCCTCGGCGGCCATCCCGAGACGGCTTTCAATGTCGGTCTCGCCTGCGGGCTGTGGTCGCTCGCGCTGTGGCGGGACAGACGACGCAATGGTGTCGCAGCGATATCGGCGCTGGCCTGCGGGACCTTGCTCGCGGCGCCGAGCCTTGCGCCGTTCGTCGAGTACCTGCGAAGCTCGGGCGCGGTGATCGCGCGGCAGTTGCTCGCGCCGCCAGGGGAGCCCGATTGGATCGCCCTCGGTCTGTGCGCGGTCGCGATCGGCATCGTCTGGCGCTGGCGCGAGCTGAGTGCGCAAAGAGCCAATACTGCGGGCCGCGCGACATCGTTTGGCGTGGGCCTGCTGCTCGCCGCTTGCCTTGCCATGATTTTTTCGCGGCAAGCGACGGAGTCCGCGCGTTTGTTCTTGTGGCCCGATGCGTTGGGAGGCCCAACCGAGTTCCGCGGCGGCGGACAATTCCTCGAGCAAGCTAGCGCATGGATCGCCGCGCCGATCGCGATTCTGGCCTTGGCCGCGTGTTTGACTTCGCCGCGATCCGAGGCGCCGGGCATGACTCGCCGCACGACCTGCATGTTGCTTGGACTCGGCGCGCTGCTCCTCGCATTGAATGCGCCAGGCGCGCACGATCTCTACCGCCAACTTCCACTGATCGGCCTTGCCGCGACAGTGCGTTTCGCGCTCGTGTCCGCGCTGTGCCTTTCGTTGCTTGCGGGCGAAGCGCTCGAACGCGCGAATCTGAGCGCGCGCCTTGCTGCCGTCGCGACGTTGGGCCTGCTTGCAATCCTCGCGCTGCGTCATGCGCCACTCGAGGCGCTCGACGACAGTTTGCGCAGCAGCGATCCCAACGACGGCGTAGTCGAATTCAGCGAGCGCCCTGGCCGCGAGATCACTGCCGAAGCCGGCATGTCCGGTTGGATCCATCCCGGCCTCGCGGTCCAAGGCGCGGAGCTCGCGGTCATGAGGGTGGGTTCCAAAACGAGCGACGACGTGATCCGCAGCGTGCCGGTCGAGTTGTCGCGCACGCCGGGGATCAACACTTTGCGCGGTCCCGCCGATGCGACGTATTTTCGCGCGTCGCGACTGTGGCTGGAGCATCTTCCAGAAGGTCACTGGCGCTTCACGTTGCGTCTGATGGACGCGAGCGGAAAACTCTTGGGCGAACGCGTCGTTTCGACTTCGAGTCTCGAGCGCGAGATCACGGCTTCGACTCGTTCGATCGTGTACTGGTTGCTCGCCGCGTTGTTCGTGATCGGTCTTTCGCCCGGAATTCCCGCCTGGTGCCTGATCTTCTTCGCCGCGTTGCAGGGCCTGGGTTTCTTGGCGCCGATCCATCCCGCGATCGAGCGCACGCGCGTGTTTCCGCTGACGCAAACCGAGACGATTTTGGCCCGCGAACTCGGCTCGCGACGCTACTTCGCCGAGCCGGGCGTGCTGCCCGCGAACAGCGGCATGATCCGCGGCTTGCGCGCGCTCGACGGTTACGACGGCCTCGATCCCGCGTCGTTCGACGGCTATCGCAGCGCTGTACTTCGACCGGGAGTTCAGCCGCTGCTTGGGTTCTCGGCGCGCAACGCGCAACTCGATTCGCCGGCCTTCCGCTTGCTCGGTGTCGGCGCGCTGGTGCTCGCCGCTCCGATCGAAGCGCCCGGCTTCGAGTTGATCGCGAGCCCGGATGCGAAGTCGCCCGAGCGAGCCGAATGTTGGATCTATCGCGCAATCGATCCGCTACCGCGCGCGTTCTGCGTATCGCGTACCGTCTCGCGCGAAAGCGTGCTCGCCGACCTCGCGCACTTCGATCCGCTGCAGACTGCGTTCCTCGAGGACGGCGGAAAGTTCGAAACGGCAACGCCCTTCCAGCGCGCCGACGTCGGAGCGATCGCCTGGCACAACGACTCGGTGGAACTCGACGTCAAGTTGGACGGCGCAGGTCTCTTGATTTTGACCGAGCAGCATTTCCCCGGCTGGCGCGTCAGCGTCGACGGAGTCGATCGGCCCCTGTTGCGTGCCGATTCAATTTTCCGCGCCGTAGCGCTTGAAACTGGCGCGCACCGCGTCGTGTTCCGTTACGCGCCGCGCTCGTGGACGCTTGGCCTGTGGCTCGCCGCGCTCGGCGTGCTCTCGCTCGTCATAGGAAGTTGGAGGATCGCGCGCTGGAAGTTGCTCGCGCCATGACCACGACCGTGATCCTCATTTTCTGCCTGGTCTACCTGGGTCTGATTGCCGGCACGCTTCCCGGATTGGCGCTAGATCGCTCCGGCATCGCGCTGCTCGGCGCGATCGCATTGGTCGCCCTGGGAGTCGTGACGCCGAAGGCAGCCTGGGAATCAATCGACGTGCCGACGATTGCGCTCCTATTCGGCCTGATGGTCGTTTCTTCGCAATTCCGATTAGCGGGCTTCTACTCCGCGCTGAGCGCGCGCCTGGCGCGAACCCATTGGAGTGCGGAGCAACTCCTCTTTGTGGTAATCGTGATTTCGGGCGTGCTCTCGGCCTTGCTGGTCAACGACATCGTGTGTCTCGCGCTTGCGCCGATCGTGGTCGAGATCGCGAGCGCGCGCCGCCTGGATCCCGTGCCCTTTCTGCTTGGAACCGCGGCCGGTTCGAACGTCGGTTCCGCGGCGACATTGATCGGCAATCCGCAAAACATGCTGATCGGTCAGCAATTGAATCTCTCCTTCGCCGGCTATCTGGCCGACGCCGGCATCCCCGCGCTACTTGGACTGATCGCAACCTGGTTCGTGATTGCGCGCGTCTACCGCGGAAAGTTCGAGCGCAATTCGCCGGCTTTCAAAGCCGACGTCGTCGAGTTCAGCACCTGGCAAACGGGCAAGGGCCTGCTCGTGCTGTTCTTCGTGATCACGGCCTTCCTATTCGGACCCTGGCCGCGCGAAGTCGTCGCGCTCGGCGCGGCCGGTGTGATGCTGCTTTCGCGAAAACTTGCTTCGAGCAAGTTCATGGGCCTGATCGACTGGCCGCTCCTGGTGATGTTCGTCGGCCTTTTCGTGCTGCACCACGCGCTCGAAGAGAGCGGTCTTCCCCAGCGCGCGCTCGCATCGAGCGCAGCCAACGGCCTCGATCTTGCGCACCCCGTCGTCCTTTTCCTCGCCACGCCGTTTCTTTCCAATCTTGTTTCGAACGTGCCGGCCGTCATGTTGCTGTTGCCGGCGGCCAAGCATCCGCTCGCCGGACCGATCCTGTGTCTGTCGAGCACGCTCGCAGGCAACTTTCTGCTGGTCGGCTCGATCGCGAACCTGATCGTGGTCGAACAAGCTGCGCGCCTAGGCATCAAGATCAGCTGGCGCGACCACGCGCGCGTCGGCGTGCCGATCGCGCTGATCACGCTCGCGCTCGCCGCCGCGTGGTTGTGGATTCGGTACTGAGTCAGGTACTTCCCCACCCGACCTTTTCGCAGTACGGAGTCAGGTGACTTCGTCCAGAGTTGCGCGACGCTACCGCGGACAGAGTCGATTGACTCGGCAATCCGCTACTCAGTGCTCACGACCACCAGCGTAGGACGGACGCACAGCGCTGCCAGAATAAATCGCCGTAGCGCATGGCGGCAAGCCCCGCGAGCGATCCGCCCACGATGCTGATGACGGCGACGATCGGAGTGCTGTCCAGATCGCCGACGGTCCAGGCGCACCACGCCGCGAGCGCGGCCCCGAACAGGAAGCCGAAGCCAAAACGGATCGAGTATTCAGAGCGGTTTGCGCGGCTTTGATCCACAGTTGGTTCCTAAGACTATCCTGACGATGACTTATTCCATACCGAGTCAGGTACTTCCCCACCCTACCTTTTCGAGGCCGGACCGGCGTCCCCGCTGGCGGACAACCTTCGCCGAAGCAGCTGCGATTTCGCCCTCAACCGCGCGGTTGCGAGTGCGGTCGCTGATGACTTTGCCCAGGGCTGGAGGGCGCTCCCGCGGACGAACTCACCTGACTCCGTGTAGACCGGCCTTCAAAAGGACATCGCCGGCCCACGCTGCGAGTCGCGACCAGTCGGATGCTCGCGCGCAGGCGCGCTCGATTTCGGTGCGCGCGTCGTCCTGTTTGCCATCGCTCCACAAGGCCGCGGCGAGCTCGAGTCTGGTGGCGCGTGAATCGGGGCCGAGGCGCAGGGCCTGGCGATAGCTGCGCACGGCGGCGGGAAAATCGTTCGCCGCTGCGTGGTCGCGCGCCCAACGCACGTGGGCGAGCATCTCCCAGGCCTTGACCAGGGGCGAAGGTTCGCTCGCGGCGGCGCGCGAGCGTTCGTAGACCTGCTCGGGAGTCTCAAAGACCCAATCGCAGCGCGCGAAGGTCCACAGGCGCAGCGCGGCGCGTTCGTCGCCGGAAAGCAGTTCCTTCGCGCCGGCTTCGATCGCCCAGGCGCGCTCGACTTTGCCGGTTGCGCGCGATGAGGTCTGTGCAAAATCGGCGTCTTCGCCTGTGCGAGCGTCGAGCAAGAGCAGATTCTGAAGCACACTGGTGCGTTCGGGCGCGAGCTCGACGGCGCGTTGCCAATCGGCGCGCGCGGCGGCATGGTCGCTTGATTGCGCGGCGAGCACACCGGCTTGGACGAGCGCTTCGAAGTTCTGCGGACGCAAGTCGAGCACATGTTGCCACGCGGCGCGCGCGTCTGGGATTCGCGCTGGATCGGCGGCGAGTTTGCGCGCCTCGAGAGCGAGCGCGAGCGGCGAGTCGTGACAGGCGGCGAGCGCGGCATCGAGGTCGATCGCATCGGGCGCGCGCATCGCATGGCCGTGCTTCACGAAATTCCACGCGCGCGGCGCTTGCAACACGAGCAGGGCCAGACACAAGAGGGCGAACAAACGTCGCGCGCCAATGCGCACTCCGCCGTCCTCGTCGCGCGCGATCAACGCGCCCGCGGCGGCGAAGAAAAGGCTCGCGCTCGCGGGATTGAAACTCAATGGCGCGCGCAGCCAGGCATTTGCGAGCACACCGAGAACTGCAAGCGCGAGCGCCATGCGCGTGACGTCGCCTCGGCGCAGCGCGGCGAGCGCGGCGAGCGCGAGCCAGACATTCATCGCGATCCAGGGCAAGCCGCCGAGCAGGCCGGCCTCGACTAGCGTCGTCAGTACATCGTTGTGCGCGTGCTCGACTTCGCTTTCGACTCCGCTGCCCGCGGCGCGATTGGACTGTGCGCGCTCGGCGGCGTCGCGATAGGGCGGAAAACTGGCGCGAAATTGGCCCGGGCCGGAACCGAGCAGGGCATGGTCCGCGAACAGGGACAGCGCGCGTGGAGCGATCGCAAGTCGGACAGCCAGACCGCCCATGTGGCCTTCGGCTTGCGCCTGCGACTCGAGTTGCGCGGCTGACTTGGCCGGCGAGAAGACGCGAGCTGCCGCCAAGGCACCGGCGGCCGCGAGCGCGAAGACGCATAGGCCCAGCGCGATTGCGCGGCGATCCTTGGCGCGCAGGAAGAAGGCGATGAGCGCGCAGGCGACAAAGACCATGGCGCCCGTGATCACCGGAGCGAGAGCCACGAAGGCCGCAAAGGCGCCGATGGCTATCAGCGCGAGCAAGCGCAGACTGCCGCGCGCGCTCACCAACAGCGCGAGCGCGGCCAAGGCACCGAGCACGGCCGCTTCGCTCGTCGCGCCACTGTTCTGCAGCGCGCCCTGCAATCGTGCGGCGACGCCGGTAATCGCCGGCACGCTCAAGGCGATCGTGATCAGCAACAGGCCGATCGCGAAGACGCGGCGGCCGCGCGCGCCGAGCGCGGAGCCGGCGCCGAACGTGCTCAAGGCCGTGATAGCGGCCATGACGGCGCGCGAGGCAGAGAGCGTGTCGCTCGGCGAGCGCAACTGCAGAGACAAGAGGCTGACCGCGACGAAAACCGCGAACAGTGTCAGCAGCGGAAGCTTCGGCCGCGGTGTGCGCGCCAGCAGCACAAGCGCAGCTGGAATCTGCAGCAGGAGCCACCAACCAGTCGCGCTCAGTTCAGGCTCGAGTTGCTGCGCGAGCGTCGCCGGAAAGGCGAGCCACGCCGCGGGCAGCAACAACAACAGCGCGAGCAAAGGATCGAGCCAGGCCATGGTGGGGGAGACGCCCGACACGCTACGAGCTTCCACGGCGTTCGAAAACGATTTGTCCCGGCTAACGGGTCAATTGCGTGCTGACCACCGCGTCGACGAAGGCCTCGCGGTCGAAAGCTTCGAGCAATTCGAGCGCCTCGCCGGTGCCGATGTAGCGCACGGGAATGCCCAGCTCCTGCTGGATCGTGAAAATGGCTCCGGCCCGCGCCGTGCCGTCGAGCTTGGCCACGATCAGGCCGCTGACCTTGACCGCGGCCGTGAATTCGCGCGCCTGGCGGATCGCGTTTTGGCCGTTGGTGGCGTCGATGACCAAGAGCACTTCGTGCGGCGCGCCGCTGAGGCGTTTGGCGACCACGCGCTCCAGCTTGCCGAGTTCGGCCATCAGGTTTTTCTGCGTGTGCAGGCGGCCGGCGGTGTCGAGCACGATCACATCGACTCCGCGCGCCACACCCTTGTCGACGGCATCGAAGGCCACCGAGGCCGGATCGGCGGCGTCGCCGCCGCGCACGAAATCGGCACCGTTGCGCGAAGCCCAGATGCCGAGTTGTTCCGCGGCCGCGGCGCGGAAGGTGTCGCAGGCTCCGAGCAAAACGCTCTTGCCCTGCTGACGAAAACGATGGCCGAGCTTGGCGATCGAAGTCGTCTTGCCCGAGCCGTTGACGCCGCAAACCAGAATCACCGTCGGCTTGTGCGCGAGCACGATTTCGCCGCCACGCTCGTCGAGGCGCGCGATCAGGACAGCGCGCATGCGCTCGCGCACGTCGTCCTCGCCCTTGATTTCGCCGCGCTGGTGCGCGCGCGCGAGTTCCTTGGTGACTTCCGCAGCCACCGGCCCGAGGTCGGAGGTGTAGAGCAGCTCCTCGAGTTCGTCTAGCAGCGCCTGGTCGATGGCGCGCCCGCCGCGGAACAAGCCAGTGATGCCGTCCGACAGCGTCTCGCGCGTCTTGACCAGCTTGGCCTTGAGTCGATCGAGGAGGCCCATGGCTCAGATGTCTTCGTCGAGTTCGTCGCTGCTGACCGCGTCGCTGGGCGCGGCCACGCCGGCGTCGCTCGCGCCTTCGCTCGCCGCCGCCGCGCCCGCGACCTTGTCGACGTGGCGGGTCTTGATCTTGTCGAGGATGCCGTTGATGAACGCGCCCGAATTCGAAGTCGAGAAGCGTTTGCCGATTTCAATCGCTTCGTTGATCGCGACCTTGGGCGGGATGTCCTTGCAGTGCAAGAGCTCGAACGTGGCGATGCGCAGCACGTTGCGGTCGATCACCGCCATGCGCGAGATGTCCCAGTTCTGCGCGACCTCTTGGATCGTGCGGTCGAGTTCGGCTTGGCTCTCGAGCACGCCCTCGATGCGCGCCTCGGCGAACTTGCGCGCCTCTTTGTCCTGCTCTTCTTCTTTCAAGAACAGGTCGCGTTCGCCCAGCGCGGATTTTCCGCGCAGGTCGACCTGATACAGGAACTGCAGCGCGAGTTCGCGCCCTCGGGTGCGGCTTTTCATCGTGAGCTTTCGCTTTCGAGCGGACGCGGCCCGAAACCCGCGGGCCGTTCGCGCAGGCCGATTTCGGCCGCCAATTTCAGGGCTTCGATGGCCATGACGGCCGCGCGCGCGACTTCGCGGCCTTTGTCGTGCAGACCGCCCTGCTCCGCGGGCAGCGCGCGCGCCTCCGCCTGTGCGCGCGTCTCGCAGGTCAGCACGCCGAACAAGATCGGCGTGTCGGCCTGCAGCGACGCGTTCAAGATCCCGTTCGCAGCCGCACTCGCGATGTAGCCGTCGTGGCTGGTCTCGCCCTTGAGCACCAGGCCGAAGCACAACACGGCGTCGATGTCGTCGCGCACAGCGAGGCGTCGTGCGATCAGCGGGAGTTCAAAAGCTCCCGGCGCGCGCAGCTCGAAGAAATTCTCGGGCGCGAGACCATTGCGTTCGAGCTCGCGGCGCGCCGAAGCGGCCATGCTCGCGCACAACTCTTCGTGGTAGGACGAAACGACGGCCGCGATGCGCGTGCCCGCGGGCAAGGCGCCGACGTCGTGCACGTCGGCGGAATTCGGGCTGGATCGAGGCTGAGCCATGTCGTTTCGAAGGAGCGAGGTCCGGTCGCGGGAAGGCGACCCGCGTGTTGGCGCGGATCGCGGTGGCCAAAGAGTGTAACAGGCCGGCGCCCGGACGGAAAACGGGCGCTACTGCACCGCGGCAAAAAGATCGCGCGTGGTTTTCGATTCCGCCATGCGCGACATCAGCCGCTCCCAGCGTTTGGAAAGCGATGCCTCGCTGAGACCTAGGCGCGTGGCAAGTTCCGTGCGATCCATGTCCTCGAGACCGAGGTGCACGACCAGTGCACGATCGTCCTCGTCCAGGCCGATCGTCCAGCGCGCGAACAATTTCAGGCCTTCGTCGCGGGCCACGCGGCGGGTGATCGCGGTGGCGGTGTCGGGGACTTCGGCGAGCCGGCGCAGCCTGGCGCTCTCGCCCGCGCCGCCGCCCAGCGTGTCGCTGCCGCGCAGCGCGCGGAACGATTCGAGCAAGACGTTCTTGGCCACGCTGAAGATCCAGCGCCGGAACGATTCACTTTCGAGATCGGTTGCGCCATAGGCGCGCCAGGCCCGATACCAGACTTCTTGCACCACGTCGGATGGATCGACCAGGCCGCGCATCTGCGGGCGGATCTTGATCTCGGCCCAGGTGTAGAGACTGGGCGCGATCGCCTCGTAGAGCGCCTGGAAGCGCGCCGATTGTTCGTCGCGCAGCGGGTCGTGGGGCGGCTGATCCGGGACGGGCTGATCCACGCGAGGAGCGTACCACCAGGCGGCGCCCGAGTGTCGACTGCGCGGCTCGCCCGGCCCGCGGGCCCCGTATCATGCAGGGCATGGCATCAGGGGATCCCTCGGACGACGCCGCCGTCTTCGATTTCCTGGATGAGTTCTTGCGCGACCTCGAGCGCGGGACGCGCCAGCCCCTGACCCATTATCTGGCGCGCTACAAGGGCCATGAAGAGGCCGTGGCCGGCGAGTACTTCGCCGAACTCGAGCGCGCCGGGCTTTCGGTGGCGCAAAAGGCCGCGACCATTTCAGCGGCCCATGACGCCGAGCTCCAACGAGATCCAGAGCGCGTCGGGCCCTATCGATTGTTGCGCGAACTCGGCCGCGGCGGTCAGGCGGTGGTCTGGCTCGCCGAGGACACGCGCATCGCGCGTCAGGTGGCGCTGAAACTTTTGCCGGCGGAATTCGCCGCGCTCAGCCAGGAGCGCAGGCGGCGGCTGCAGCGCGAAGCCGAAGTCATCGCGCGCCTCGACCATCCCTGCCTGTGCGCCGTGCTCGAGGCGCGCATCGACGGCGATCGGCCGTACATCGCGATGCGCTTCGTCGATGGCTCCACGCTCGGTGAGTGGATTTCGCGCGCGCGGGAAAATCGGCGCAGCGAGCGCGAGGGCGCGGCGAAACGCGAGGGCCCGATTCAGATGGCGCCGCGCAACACGCTCGAGCTGGCCGGGTTGTTGATGTACTTCGAGCGCGCCGCGCGCGCGCTGCATGCGGCCCACGAAGTCGGCGTCGTGCACCGCGACGTCAAGCCGCAAAACTTGATGGTCGCGCGCAGCGGCGATCCGGTGTTGCTCGACTTTGGCCAGGCCCGCGACGAGACCTCGGACAGTTTCGAGTTGACCCGTTCGGGCGACGTGCTCGGCACGCCGGCGTACATGTCGCCCGAGCAGATTCTTGGGAAACGCGATGGTGTCGATCGGCGCTCGGACGTGTGGTCCTTGGGCTCGAGTCTCTACGAAGCGCTGACGCTCAAGCGCGCCTTCGAGGCCGAAAACGTGCCGGCGCTGTTCATGGCGATCCGCGGCGCGGTCTTGCCGGATCCGCGCTCGTTGAACCCGGCGCTGCCGACGGACTTGAGTCTCGTCGTCGCCACGGCGCTGGAAAAGGATCCAGCGCGGCGCTATCAGACCGCGCTCGATTTCGCCGAGGACCTGCGCCGCGTGCGCGAGTACGAACCCGTGCGCGCAAGAGCGCCGAGCGCATGGCGCGTGTTTCGCGGCTGGTTCCAGCGCCATCCGGCGATCGCGTATTCGACCTTGGGTTCGATCGTGGCGCTTTCGATCGGTCTGGCGAGCAGTCTGTACTTATTGTCGGAGAAGAACATCGCGCTCGAAAATGCCTTGGGCCGTCACCTCGGGCAACGCGCGGACGCGCTGCTCGAGGAGGATCCCGCGGCGGCGGTCAGGCTCGGCATCGAAGCAGTCATGCGCGCACCGACGTACCAGACGCGCGCCTCGCTGTTCCGCGCTCTGCAGGCTTGTCACTTGCGGGCGCTGATCGACGGCTCTCCCGCGCGACTCACGATGGACTGCGCGCTGACTTCCGACAGCAAGCGCGTCGCGGTCGCTTTCGGCGACGGCTTCGGCGACGGCAGCGTGCGCATTTTTGCGATGGAGACCGGCGAGCCGTTGGCCAAGGTGGCCTGCGAGGCGAAGAAAGTTCGCGCCATCGCTCTCTCGCCGGACGGAGGCCGTCTGGCGTTCGTCGGCGCGGAGGCAATCGCGCGCATTGCCGACACGCGCAGCGGAGCGGTCTTGCTCGAGTTTCCAGCCGCCGCAGGCGAGGGTCGAGCCATCGAATTCCTCGACAGTGGTCAGGCCGCGCTCTGCCTTTCGGACGGCGGTGCACGCTGCGTGCGCGCGGACAATGGCTCGATCCTGTGGACTTGGACGCCGCCGAGTGAGGCCGCGGCGGAGCAGGAAGTCAAATGGGTCGTCCACCCCGGGGCGAATCGCGCGCTGATTTGGCGCGCCTCGAAGCGCAAGCTCGAGGCCTCCGTGGCCTGGCTGATCGACACGGCCAGCGGCGAACTGATCCGCGAACTCGCGCTGACCAGCGGAGTCGTCTGCGCGGAATTCCGCAGCGACGGATCCGCGCTGGTCACGGGTTCCGACGACGGCAGCTTGCGCATCTTTGGCGCGGCGGATGGAGCCATCGAACGCAGCTTCGATCGAATCGGTCCGGGCAAGATCGCGCGATTGGTGCGCTGCTCCCCGGACGGGCAGCGGCTCGCCGTCCTGCTGGAGGATCCAGAGAGCAAGCAATCGCGCGCCTGGATGGTCTACACGGCCACCGGCGCGGTGACGCCGATCGGAAGCGCCGACGTGCGCGTGTTGCACGCCGCTTTCAGCCCCGATGGCCGATGCCTGGCGACTGTCGGATCCGACATGTTGGTCCGCCTGTGGAGCGGGCCCGGCAATGTTTCCGAGGGCAGTTTCCGCGGGTTTTTCGCGCCGCGCAAAGTGTTGTGGAGCGCAGATGGTCGGCGGCTGGTGACTCCGGCGATCGGCGCCTCCGTCTCCATCTGGTACGCGGGCGCAAGGCCCGACGTGTACGCCCTGCGCGCGAATTCCGAGTCCGTGCGCTGCGCCCGCTTTGCTCCCGATGGCGAGCGCGTTGTCGTCGCCTCCAACGACGGCTCTGCGCGCGTTTGGGCGACGCCATCGCAGGAAAGCGAGGCGAATTCGTCGACTGCGCAGGAGGCCGGCAAATTGCTGTTCAGCCTGGCGCACCGTGGACCCGTGCGCGACGCCGTCTACTCGCCGGACGGATCGATCGTGGCGACGGCGAGCGACGACGGCAGCGCGCGAACATGGGGCGCAGCCGACGGCGCCGCGCGCGCAACGCTGATCGAGGGTCACGAAAAACTGGCCAGCCTCTGTTTCAGTCCCGACTCCGCCTTCGTCGCGATCCGCAGCGACTCCGGCAAGGTTTTCGTCTGCGACGCGCGGGGCAATTCCGCCGCGCGCGAACTTGCCGGCGGCTCCGAAGCCAGCGCCATCGCCTGGCTGTCGAATCCGCCGCGAATCGTCAGCGGACATGTCGATGGCGCGATGCGCACCTTCGATCCCGTGAGCGGCGCGCAATTGGAATCGCGCGAGTGTCGACGCAATGAAGCCGCGGATCCGCTGGGCGTCACCGCGCTCGCAGTGCGCCGCGACGGCAAGCAGGTCGCGCTCGCCTGCAGCGACGGCTCGGCGCGCTTTTTCGTGCCCCAATCGAACGAGGCCGAAGTCGGTCTGTGGCTGATCCAGTCGCAGTCGATCGAATACAGCGCCGATGGCACGCGACTCCTGGTCGTCGGCCGCGGTGGCCCCGGCGCGCTGCGCCTTCACGACCTGCTCCTGCGCGCGCCGCGCAAGCTGACTTTCAAAGGCAGGAAGGTCGTCGACGCGCCCGGCGAAATCGGACAGAAAGTAATGCACGCCGGCGACGTGACGGGTGGGAGCTTCAGCCCCGACGGACGCTGGGTGATCACCACGGCCAAGGAGGGCGGCGTCTACGTGCGCTCGGCCATCGATGGCGTGCCCTTCGCCCACTTCGCCGGACCGGGCAGGGCCTGTCTCCTTGGAGCGATTAGTCCAGGTAGCGGGCCGTCTCGGGCGCTGGTGGTGTCGGACGATGGCACGGTCTGGATTTGGCCCCTCAATCCATTGCCCGCTGCGTTGGCGCGCGAGCCGCGTCTGCCCGACGAACTCGTCGAACTGTTGGTGAATCGCGAACGGCAGATCGCCCTGCCGCTCAAGTACGAGCCCCTCGACCGCTCGCACCCGTAACGGCGCGCCGAAGATTCTGGAGAAAGTTGTCGCCCGCGAGCGAGTCGTCTCACGGAGGGTTGCCGCCAGCGGATATTCGCCGGCGAATGGTCCCGCCAACCCCCTGATCGAGAACGAGGTTCTCATGCACCTGTCCCGACTCCCCCTGTCCGCCGACCGGCTTTCGAAGCTCGCCTTCGGAGCGCTGGCGGTGTTTTCGTTTTCCGCGGCTGCCCGTGCCCAAGCCACGCTGCAGGTCAACTTCTCCATTGATTGGCATGGGCCGACGGTGGGTTTGCCCGACAGTGCCTTCGGCTTCCCGATCACCGAGGGCGACATTCTCCGCCCGGCGCCGGGCCTGCCTGCCTTCGGGCCCCTCGCGGTCCCCGCGATCCAATACAGCGCCGGCTTTGCGCCGGTCCCCGGCCTCGGACTGATGCTGCATGCGCCCTGCGCCGGCCACCCCGGCGGAACACCCTGCGCGGTTGAGGTCGACGCGCTCGACTACGGCCGCGCGGCGATGATCGCGCCCGGTCTGCCGCTCAAAGGCCAGCTGATGTTTTCCGTCGATCGTTTCGCAGCGGGCGGGGGACCGATGCCGCCCTGCGTCGCCTCCGAGAGCGCGCCCGGAGTTTTCGAAGCCAGCGCCGACGTCTTCGTCGGCCTGGGTCTGATCGCAGGCCCGCTGCCGCCCTTCGCGGCGCCGATGCCTGGCAACACCGCGGTGATCGACGGCAATGGCCTGATCTCCGGCAGCGGATTCACGCAGAAGGGCGTTGGCCTGCGCGAGCCGAATCCGCCGGGCGGCGGTCCCGTGGCGCCTGGCGATAACCTCGACGCTTTGGCGATCGGTTTCTTGCCGGGCCCGCTCGGATTCCCGCCGGCCGGGATCTGGTTCTCGCTGGATTCGGGCTTCATCGATCCGCTGACCGGTGTGCCCAACAGCGGCTCGGCGGTCGCCAATGGATTCCTCGGTGGAGATGTGCTGCACACTGTGGTTCCCGGCGGACCGCCGCTGCTCTACGCGCCGGCGCCGCTGCTCGGATTGAACCTGATCGGCGGAATCGACGCGGACGACCTCGACGCACTGGTCATCCACGAGAACGGAATCGCCGGCTATCAAAAGTCGATCGTGCCCAATGACTGGGCGGGTGCCGCAGGCACCGACATGCTGCTCTTCAGCGTGCGCCGCGGCTCGGCGGTCATCGGCATGCCCGATAGCATCTTCGGGATCCCGATTTGCGAAGGCGATGTGTTGACGACACCTCTGCCGGGCGCGTTCGGCGGAGTCTCTCCGTTCCCGGGCATCTACATCGCGGCCGAAAACCTCGGGCTTGCGACGGTGCGCATGCCTCCGCCTGCCGTTGGATTCTCGGCGGATCTCGACGCGCTCGAGATTCCGATCGTGCCGCTCTACGACTGCAACGGGAACGGACTCGAGGATGCCTACGACATCGCCACCGGAACTCCGGACGTCAACAAGAACGGCATTCCCGACAGCTGCGAGCTGATCGCTACGGCCTACTGCTTCTGCCCGGCGCCGCTGGGACCCTGCGGGAACAATGACGCGACCGCAGGCTGCAAGAATTCCACGGGAGTCGGCGGTTTGCTCACGGCCAGCGGAAGCTCGAGCGTCGCCATGGACAATCTGGTCCTGACCAGTTCGCAGCTGCCGCTCAACAAGCCGGCGTTCCTGCTGCAGGGCGGTAGCACGGTGCCGCCGACACCGTTCTTCGATGGACGGCGTTGCGTCGCCGGTCCGCTGTTCCGACACGCTCCCTCCAACACGGGGCCCGCAGGAATCGACACCTACGGACCGGGTCTGGCCGCCTACACGGTGGCGAACTTCGGGCCGCCAGGTTGGATCCTTCCCGGCGGCGTCTGGTACTTCCAGTACTGGCATCGCGACACCGCCGCGCCCTGCGGAACCCACGCCAACCTCACCAACGCGGTGAAGGTCACTTTCACGCCCTGATCGTGACGCGCGGGCTCCGGCGTGAGCTGGAGCCTCGAAAGGGGCGGGGGCCGCTGGATCAGGCCTCCGCCCGAGCTCTTTTCGCTCGCCGTTCCTTCGATTGTCACTGCCCAGCCTTGCCTCGAGCGGTTCTGATGGAACCGCAAGCGCCAGGCACCGTCTAACTTCCGCCGCACTCTCCCCCCGAGGTCCCCATGTTGCGCCCGCTCAAGATCCTCAGGCTCTCTGGACTGTTGTCCACAGCTGCCCCGCTCGGCTTCGTGACGCTCGCCGCGCCGGCGACGCACGCCCAGGATCCGATCACCTTCTCGGTCGACTGGAAGGGACCGACGATCAATCGTGCCTCGACCGGAAGCGGTGTGAACATCACCGAGGCCGACTTGATCAATCCGGCCCTGGGTGTGCCGGCCATCGGGACTCAACCGGCGCCGCGGATTCGCTACACGGGCGCCGTGCTCGGATTGCAGCAGTACGCGAACTGCCTAGGCCACGTCCCGGGCACGCCCTGCGGCATCGAGGTGGACGCGTTCTCGGAAGGCACGGATGAGAAGTTCCGCTCCTCGCCGATGTTCCCCGGGCGACTTTGGTTTTCGGTCGACGAGTTTGCGGTCGGCGTGCCGGGATTTTCGGGATTCGCGCAGGTCGCCACGGAAGGTCCCACGGGCGATGCGAGCGCCGACCTGTTTACCGATCGCGGACTGCCGCCTGGCCCCCTTGCGCCTGGTGTCATCGTGCACGCGAACGTCGCAGCGATCGACGGCAATGGGCTGCCCAACGCAGTGACTGGCTTCATCTATCCGGGTCTGGGACTCGTCGAACCGAATTTCGCCTCGCCGGGGCCGTTGAATGCCGGCGACAACATCGATGCGCTCGACATCGGCGGCTCGCCGACGTTTCCGACCGGAGGAGTCTTCTTCTCCCTCGACGGGGGTTTTTTCGATCCGTCGGCCCAGGTCCCGAACTCGAACTCGGCCGCCCTGAACGGCGCGAACTTCAGGCCCGGTGACGTGCTGCGCACGGCGGCGCCCGGAACAACGCCCGCACGCTACGCGACGGCCCAGCAACTTGGACTGGACGTGTTCGGCCCAGGCACCGATGACCTCGACGCCCTGATTCTCGTGGAGAACGGCGACGGTGTCTTTCAACCGAGCCATGCCAACTACGACTGGGCGGGGCCTGGTGCGGCTGTCGACATGCTGATGTTCTCGGTCCGCCGCGGTTCGCAGGTGATCGGCAAGCTCGACAGCATCTTCAACCTTCCGATCGAAGCAGGCGACATCTTGGTTCCGCCGCGCGGAGCGAGTCCGTTCCCGGGGATCTGGATCGCGGCCGAGAACCTTGGGCTGCAGACCGCGCGCTCCGGGGGCCCGGGTACGGAGGGTGACGACCTCGACGCGCTCGACCTGACCAAACGGCCGTACTACGACTGCAATCACAACGGTATCGAGGATTCGGTCGACATCGCCGTCGGCTCGTCGATGGACGCCAACAACAACGGCATCCCGGACGAATGCGAAGACGACAAGATGCGCTACTGCTTCTGTCTGACCGACTACGCGCCGTGCGGCAACGGCGATGGATATCCGGGCGCGAACGCCGGCTGTCGCAACTCGACCGGCGCCGGTGCGGAGATGGCGGCCGGCGGTTCGACGAGCGTCGCGCTCGACGACATGACGCTCGACATGACCCAGCTTCCGCTGAACAAGCCGGGCATCCTGGTCATGTCGCCGAACGGCGACACGCCCGTGTCCTTCGGCGACGGCCTGCTTTGTCTGCGAGCTCCGGTCTATCGCTACTTCGGCATGAACTCGGGGCCGTTCGGGAACATGACCTTCGGGCCGGGCTTGATCAACTACGCGAACACGCACTTGCCGCCGCTTGGGCATGTGGCGCCGGGCTCGAGCTTCCACTTCCAAGGCTGGTTCCGAGATCCGCTCGGCCCGTGCGGATCGGGCAAGAATTTGACCAACGCGATGCGCATCAATTTCTTGCCCTGAGCATTTTCGGCGGGCGCGCGCGCGAGAGACTTCCTCTTGCCCGACGCGCGAGTCTGCGCCGATTCATTCGTGATCGCTAGACTTCGCGGGTGCGCACACCCCGCGAAGTCCTGTTCGAGATCCTGTCTCGCGTCGAGCCGTTGGATAGAAGCGAACTCGTGAGCTTGGAACACGCGCCGGGTCGAGTGCTCGCCCGCGACGTGGTTTCGGATCTGGATTTGCCGCCGTTCAACAAGAGCGCTGTCGACGGATTTGCCGTGCATCACGCGGATTTCGCGCTGGAAGCGGCGCCCAATGGCGAGCGCACTCTTCCCGTGGCGGGCGAGTCTCGCGCGGGTTCGCCGTGGACCGCGCCGCTCGCGCGCGGGAGCGCGGTTGCGATCTACACCGGTGCAGAAGTGCCGCCGGGTGCCGACGCGATCATCATGGTGGAGCAATCGACGGCCACGCAGCTCGGCGTCGTATTGCGCGACCGACCCGCGAGCGGCGCGCACATCTGTCCGCGCGCGCAGGACCTGAAGACAGGCGACACTGTGCTGCGCTCAGGCCATCGCATTCGCTCCACGGACCTTGCGTTGCTCGCCTCCGTGGGCTGCGAGCCCGTACCCGTCGTCGTTCGGCCGCGCGTCACGGTCGTCACCACCGGCGACGAACTTGTCGCACCCTCGGAGCGTCCTGGCTCCGGTCAGATCCGCGAGAGCAACACGCAGCATCTCTCCGCGCTGTGCACGGCGGCCGGCGCGAAGACGACCAACCTCGGCGTCCTGCCCGATGACCCCAACGTTCTTGCGCAGGCCTTTCGCGAGGCGTTGAAGCATTGCGATGTCCTGATCACGACCGGCGGCGTGAGCATGGGCCGCTACGATCTCGTCGGCGCGGCGCTCGAATCCGCCGGCGCCGACGCGATCTTGCACAAGGTCGCCATCAAACCCGGCAAGCCCCTGTGGTTCGGCATGGCCGGGAAGATTCCGGTCTTCGCGCTGCCGGGCAATCCGGTTTCCTGCCTGGTCAACCACGAAGTTTTCGTGCGGCCAGCGCTCTTGAAACTCGGCGGCGAGAGCGAAGCGGAGCCGGTGCTGCGCCGCGGACGCTGGCTCGGCGCTGCGCTCGCCGCGAATCCGCGCGAGCAGTACCTGCCGGTGCGCTGCCTGGCCGGCGACGACGGTGTCGAACGCCTCGAACCGGTGCGTTGGAACGGTTCGGCCGACGTCGTCGGCATCGCGCGTGCGCAAGCGTTCGCAGTGGTTCCGATCCAGACGCCCGTGGCGCACGGGGACTTGCTCGCCTACCGCGGGCTGGCATGAACAAAGAAATTCGCGAGCCGTCGCCGACGACGGGTCCGCTCCAACGCCTGGCCGGAATGAGCGCGGCTTGGCTACTGCTCTACGGCGCGAGCCCGGGCATCGTCGTGCCGGAGGGCATCGCGATTCTGGCCCCACTGGGCATGGCGTTCTGGGCGTTCATTGCCTCGCGGCCGGGTCGCGGCGCCTTCTGGATCGAGACGCTCGTTGGTTGTTTCGGTTGGTGCGGCATCTGCTCGTGGGCGGCCATGGTCCATTGGACCTCGCTGTTGTTCATCGGGCCGGGGTTGGGGCTCTACTACGCCGGAGGCGGAATCCTGCTGCGGCGCCTGGCGCGCGATTGGCCATTGGCGATCGCGGCGCCCGCGGCGTGGATGGGCGCGGAATCCATTCGATCGATCCTCGAGCCGCCCTTCGGCCTGAATTGGATGCGCCTGGGCATCCACGCCCACGACATCCACTGGCTCGCCGGCAGCGCGCGGGTCTGGGGCGTGTGGGGCCTGTCCTATGTATTGGCGGCCCTGGGCGGGGGAGTGGCCGACCGAGTGCTGGCCTTCAGGCTCGATCCCGCTGCGGCGAAAATCCGCGGGCGTTGGGCGCTGCTCGCCGGTGGGGGACCACTGGCGCTCGCCGCGCTGCTCGCCTTCGCTACTAGGCCGCCCACGACCGACAGCGGGCCGCGCGTCCTGTTGGTCCAGCCGGCCGTCCCGCAGGAGCGCAAAATGGAATCGCGGGGCAGCGACGCGCTCTTCATCGAGGGTGCCACGCTCACCGCGCGGGGCTTGGCTGATGCGAAGACCGCGGGTGAGCGCCCGGTGGACCTGGTCGCCTGGGGCGAATCGATGCTGCCGATGTTTGTCATCGACCCGGGGCTGCACGAAGCCGTGAAGCAGGGCGCTCAACCGGCGCCGTGGGTTGACGCGACCTTCGATGAGCGTCTGCTCAACGACTGGGAAAGGCGTGAGGACGAATGGGTGAGGGGCGTGCTCCTCAAGGGCGGCAGTCGGCAGACGCCCATCCTTCCGCCCGGCACGGCCTTCGTCTCCGGCGTCGAAGTCCTGACTGCCCAGGGGCTGCTGATCGGCCGTCAAAACGCGGTCGCACTGTGGAGCGCCGAGGGCAAGCGCGGCCCGACAGTGGGCAAGGAACACCTGGTCCCCTCGGCTGAGACAATGCTCGGCCTCGAGCGCTTCGAGTTCATCCGCAAGCTCATGCTGGCGTTCGCGGGCTACGTCCCCGATCTGCTGCACCACCAGGGCACCCGGCGCATGGAGTTCCAGGACCGCGCCGGGCGCACGATTCAGTTCGGAGCCTCGGTCTGCTTCGACAACGCCTACGACGGCGTTTTCGTCGAGCCGCTGCTGGAGGGGCCGGTCGATTTC
>JAYUUV010000393.1:0-6837 GCA_043754695.1 Planctomycetota bacterium | reverse complement strand
CAGCCGAGTAACCAAGCGCCGGCTGGACTCGTTCCCGTCAGCGACTCGCCCGAAGACCTGCGGCAGTCCGAGTTCCTCGAGCCCCCAGGTGAGGATTCGCTCGCAGGCCTCGGTTCCGATTCCTTGATTCCGGTGGCGCTCGATTAGGGAACACACGATTTCAACGTCCTTCGCGTCCGGCACTTCGTAAGGAAGCAGACCGCAATAGCCGATCAGTCCAGAGGGCGCGTCTGCGAATTCGATCCCGAGTAGCCCATAGCCGCGCTCGGCGAATCGTTCGATCGTGCGCCGAAGCCCAGTCCGCCGCATGTCGGGGTTGGAGATCCAGCCGAGGTACTCGCGGTGAGCCGCGCTGGTCTCGACTTCCGACATCGCGTCGAAGTCGTCCATCGTCAGCGGGCGCAGTAGGAGGCGCGCGGTTCGAAGCCCTTGCGTCATCGGTCTAAAGCATAGCGCAGCGTGTCGGGTGGCCTCACGAACGGAATGGCCGATTGAACCTGCCACGAATAATAGGCATGGTCTGAACTTCCATTGGAAACTGACTTACGCCACAACAATTTCAGACCACACGCGAATTTCCATGTCCAGCAACCTCAACTCTCAACTCACGTCCGTCATCCAGTCCTTCGTTGCCGAGCTGTCTGCGTTGGTGCGCACGGCGGCGCTTGAATCGGTGAAGTCCGCGCTGAGCGGCAGCGCAGGCGCAGGTGGCGGGAGAAGCGGCGGCGCTGGAACCGGATCAACAGGTGCACGTCGTGGCCCCGGCCGGCCGAAGGGATCTGGCGTTCGCCGTGGTCCTGGCCGACCGAAGGGCAGCGGCAAGTCCACCGGGGACGCCGGCGCCGTCACTGCCAAGCTCCTCAACTTCGTGACAATGCACGACGGCAAGCGGCTCGAAGAGATTTCGCGCGCGCTGAACATCCCGACTGCCGACCTGAAGCGTCCGGCCCAAACTTTGCTCGCGGCGAAGGCGGTCAAGACGACGGGAGCCAAGCGCGGGACGAAGTATCACGTGGCGGAAAAGAGCGCGCCCAGCAAGAAGCCCGCGAAGAAGGCGTAGACGGGCGGCTGAGAGACGGTGAAGAAAGGCTGCGCCAGGTCCTCAGGCGCTGAACCTGGGCGGTGAACTGGCAGATGGACTTGCTGACCTCCCCGCCGCGTTTCAGCGTCACCTGCCCGGGCTCTTGATCTTCCGAATCCCGAGCACTTCCATCCGCCGATACAGCGTCGACTTGCCGGTCTTCATCAGCTTGGCCGCAGCGAGGACGATTCCGCCGCACTCATCGATCGCGCGAAGGATGGCCGCCTTCTCGTATGCCTCAAGCGACAACGGCCCACCAGTTTTCGCGACCGGATCGTTGGGCGAGACTTCAAACGTGCCGCCCTGGCTCGGCTTGCGAATGCCGAGCGCCTGGATGCGCCGGTAGATCGCGCTCTTGGTCATCTTGAGTCGCTGCCCCGCCTCGATGACGTTGCCGCCACTCTCAGCAAGCGCGCGTTCGATCGCCATGCGCTCGTAGGCCTTGAAGGTCAGCGGGGCGGCGGATTTGGACTCTGACGTGGCGGACGTTGCGGCCGGGGCATTCGCTGATCGTGCCGGCACTCGCGCAGAAATCGGACTGAACCGCGGCTCATTGCCCGTCGCATCGCCGCTGCCGTTCCGATCCGCAAGCTCTCCGAGAACACGCTGCACCGCGTCAAGCGTCGAGCGCTGGATCAGGTCGACCAAGTCCACGGAGAAGGAGTCGACGCAGGACTGGAGGTCGGCGTGGAGCGAATTCGAGGGCGCGGAATTCACTGGCGACGCGGCGTGAGGCGTGGGCCGAGCTGCGTTGGTTCCGGCAGCCACAGCGCCAGTTTTTTTTGCGGCGCGTGCCCTCACCCTTGCGACCTGAGCCTGGAGGGAGGCGATCATCTGCTCGGGGGAACGGCGGGAGCGGCGGCGACGAACTGGGGACGTGGTCGTGGCGGTGGTCGAAATGATGGTCATGGCGATGGTATTGCCCGCCCTGCTCAACTTGGGCGCCGAGTCAGGATTGTGGCTCCGGGATCATGCGTCGTAAGTGGCCACGCGCGCAATGGCTACCAGCGCACCCCAAGACTCCCGCGGGCGCACCTTCGCCGCGCACAACCCGGCGCGACTCGCTACCATTCCAACGCGGAGCCCTGCGGGGCGCTCGAACCTCATGCGAGCCGGTCGAGCGCGGGAAAACTGCGGAACTCCATCTTCGGGCCGGCGCCTTGGCAAGAAGGCGTCGGCCCCCTGTTGCCGCTTGATTGGGTAGTACCGCTGGTCCATCGCGCACGAAACGCAACGTCCGAAGTGTGTGGTGAGGCTCTGACAATGACGACGGACGCCAAGGCATGACAAGCCCCACGAAATCTCGCTACTGCTTCGTGATCATGCCGTTCTCCACGACGGCCTCGTGCACGGAGGAAGAATGGACGCAGCTTTTCGACGACGTGATCAAGCCCGCGGTCGAGGGCGCGACGGAACTTGGCTACGAATGCCGCCGCTCAACCGCAACCCGTGGAAATCTCGTGCGCGGCATCCTTGAAGATCTCCAATCCGCACACGTCGTAGTTGCCGACCTGACCGATCGCAACGCAAATGTGTTTTATGAGCTTGGCGTACGTCACACGCTGACCGACCGCACGATCCTCATAGCCCAATCCAAGGACGACATTCCCTTTGACTTGCAGTCGTACGCCTACCACGTATACGACTGGCGCACCGAGAAAGGGCGTGAAGGATTCTCGGAGCGACTCCGAGAATTGCTCAAGAACGTGGATCAGCAGCCCACTCGCCCGGACAATCCCGTAAGCGATTTCCTTGGCGCCGGTGATCGCCGGGCGCCAGACCCTCACGCCAATGCCGATCGTCTTGAGTACCTTGAACGCCAGGTGGCCTTGATAAGCGATCAGCTCGCGCGCTCTGATGGTGGTAGACGCGAAGCAAATCTCGTGGACGCGGCGGTTGCTGATTGGATCCGCACGCACTCCATCTTTGACGAGATGCCGGTGAACGCCACGCTAGAGGACGCTGCGCGGGTTCTAGCGGCATCGAAGAACGAGGTCCTCCTCGGCACCTTCATGAGGTCCTCCGAGCGCGAACTACTGAAGCGACTCGACGCGAAAGTGAAGGAACTGCGCACGACGGAGACAGGGCAGGTGTCACGCGAGCAAATCGTCAGTCACGCTGGTCGCTTTGTGGCGGCGGCTTCGCCAGTCGTCAATCCATTGGAACGCTTGGCGCTCGCCTGGGTTGACGCTCGATTCGAAGCAGGGATCCGGCGCTGCATGCAGACTTCTGGTGCATTGATAACGCAATCAGAGGTTTCCGGTGGTGGGCTACGGTTTGCATCAGGACTACCGGCCTACCTCGGGTGGCGCCTGATGCTCGTCATGGGCGCCAAGGCGATTGACAACGACGACTACGTCACTGCTGGGATCATCATCAACGAGCCCATCGAAGTTCGACTAGTGGGTGGCCAAGTTTCGTTCGAACCGCTCTGGCTCCAGCGCAGGTTGTTCTACCCAGAGGTGTATTTGGGATTCGCGGATCTCGGGATCAAGAGCCTCGATGCGGCGTGGGCAGGATCCGACCTGCTCAAGGCCGCGTTCCCAGCGCAGCGCGACTACCAATCTGCACTTGCCATCTTTTTGGCCCTCCTGGCACTTCGCCATTCAGACCGTGTCGATACGGGGAATGCGCAATTCTATCCAGGGTATCGGCTGATCTCCGAGCATGCCCAAACGTTCGAACGGATGCGTGCGCGGCTGCTCGGCCAACCTAAGTTCCGCGGAAAACTAGCGACGATACTTGGAGAGGATGAGGCGCAATTTGTCGCGCGATGGCCTGAACGGGCAAGACGATTGAATAGGGCGAGGCTAGGGGACCAGTACGCCTGGGGGGTGCTTGAGCCGGACTTCCCGCCTTCACTTGAGGGTACGGCGTCGTAAGATCCAGTGCATGCCCGCCCCCAAGAAACCCGCCCCCGATGTCATGACGTTCGGCCCGAGCGAGGGCAAGATGGCACTTGAATTCTGCTGGCACGAGAGGCCAGGTATCGAGCTGCGGACCAACGATGGGCGCGTGATGGCGACCAACCACCACAAGCATCTACGGCCCAAGAACCCGGAGGTCTGGGCCACCTACTTCGTCCCACCAGTTGAGATCCGCTGACGATTGGCGCGACTTGGATTGCGGATGTTCGGGCTTGGTCAGCCGCGGCGAGGCCAGCAGCTTCATCGACTTCCTTGGCTTGTTGCACGCGGGATCCGTGATTGGCCGACTGCGATGATTGCGGATCCGGGCGGACCGGAAGTCACGCGGCCGGCCCTGCCCCCCAGCACTGGTCCTGAGAGCGAGCGGAAGCTGCGACATGAGACGACACGCGACCTGGATGCTCGGGTCGCCAGCCTGCACAATGGCCACATGCCCACGACACGCGCGATGTTCGACACGTCTGCCATCCGCAACCTTGAAAAAGATCGGGCCGGCCTCGAGCTGGTGCGAGCGGCGATCTCATCGGGCCGAATCGTCGCCATTGTCCCACGCACGGTGTCGGATCAATTGTGGGCGGGGCATCGAAGCCGCGGGCTAGCTGGAACGCCGCCGTTCCCCGCTGAGTATGTCGGGAACAGCGTGGCGCGCGCCGGGCTCATGGCCGCGGGCGACTCACTTGGGTCGGGCGTGGCATTCGACGTCCACATGGGAGCGGCCCACAGCGACTCTCAAATCGCAGACGCGCTGATCGTTGATGCCGCTACTTGGGATGCGGACATTCTCGTTTCTGATGACCGCAGATTCCGACGCCGTGCTGAATCCATCCGCAGCAAGCTGCAGGTACTAGACCTTCAGCTGTTCCTTGAACTGATTGATCTTGAACCCTCCGATGCGGTCGGAGTTAGCTGCAGGTGACGGACTCCAACGATTCCGTCGACACGGTCCAGCGCCTGCGCGCATCCATCACCACCGACCAGCGCCGCATCCTGGATCGAATTTGGGCCGAGTTTCGCGGCACTGACAAGTTCATCACGCGACGGGTGCTGCTTGCCCAGTTTGGTGGAGGGCCCGCGACCTCTGTGCTAATGGCCGGGCTTTCCGGTTCGATCGTTCAGGGCACACCTGCGTCCGGCCCCGATCAGCCGGGCTATGCAATAACGCTTCTTGGGGTATTGCTTACCTCTGAAGGAGAGGCGCTCGAAGGACTGTTGGCCAGATTCCTTGAGTACGTGATAAATCGACTCAAGGCTGATCCGACGGTACGTACGATCGATGCGCGCGAACTCGCCCACCATGCCGGATTCGTGGGAGCGATGCTTGATGTGATTCCCAGGCTAATTCGATTGGGAACCGGGCCGCTGAATTGGGGCGGATCGTTTTCCTCCCCCAATTGGTCAGTGTCGATCCCGAACGACATCGAAGAGCATTTCAAGACCGGCGACATGCGGGCCGAGGTGCGACGCATCGCGAGTGAGGACTACGACCCCAAGTGCCCGACCGATGCCAGGGAACGAATGGAGTACGTGAGCGCGAAGGTGCAACGTCCGCAGCAGCCGAGCCAGTTCGCGTTCGTGTCGGACGATGCGCTCCGGGCGATGCTGGAATCTGACTGGTCCGAGGCACAGAAGTCGTTCGCAGCGGGATCGTGGATGGCAACCATGATCATGTGCGGATGCGTCGCGGAAGGCCTGATGTACGAAGCACTGGTGCAAGATTTGCCGAGAGCTGCGGACAACGATCAGGCGATCAAGAAGCTTCGAGGCCTTGTTCTTGCCGACCTGATCAAGGCGGCGGAAACGGCAAAGATCCTGAAGGGCGCACTGCCTCACCTTGGCAACGCCCTCCGTGAATTCCGCAACCTCGTCCATCCCACGAAACGCCTTGAGCTGGGAATTGTGGCCGGTCAACCTGAGGCGCAGATCGCGATTAGCAGCGTGGAGGCACTGATCAAGGAACTGCGGACTGGCCGAGAGAAGTAGGGGTGAGTTGCGGCCCCGCCCGCGAAATCCCAATACGGCCCCTATCGCGCCAAGTACTTTGCGTGCACCCATAAGGACCCGTTTTCAGACATCGATGTTGGGGCGATTTGAAATGCTCTTCCCGAGGACGTGCCGAAAAGCCAACTTGGGTTCCGTGCGTGCCGCGCCCTGAAAACGGCCTGATTCCTGCTGATTCCTGCACTATTGCAGATACGGATTGTGGGGTGTTGGCTTTTCATCATGCCGTAATTGCCCTCAATCCAACTTATCGCATAACCGCACTTATGTGACGGGCTGCCATCATCCTGCCCCTTTTCAGGCCCTCGTACTTCCCCCATACTTCCTCTTTCATGGTGCGTTTTGGGGGGTCTTGGATCGGAGCGTTTTGCCTTCGGAACAAGCGTACTTTGGCCTTCTTGACACCGCCATGGCCGTTTTCAAACTTCCAGGGGGATGCAGTTTGCGGTGAAGTTTGGGTACTTTCGGCGCTCCGGCGTGCAGCAGGGGGAAATTACGCTTTTGCTTCCTCTTTCATTCCCGTCTGACCGCATCGGGCAGATCGGCATGGACTCCCTGTAACCGCTTGATCTGCGCCGATTATGCACTTATGATTCCGTCAACGCGGGACTCAATACGTTCCAAGCACCACATTCCAAGGAGCCGCGCAGGCCCTTTCGTCCTTGGAGTATCACTTGGAAAAATCAGCATCGTCAGTTCCTTCCCCTGCCCGTCAGCTGCTCGTGCGTCGTGTCCCCCTGGATTCAATCCGGGAAGACCCCGCCAACGCCCGCCTTCACCCAGAGCGCAATCTAGCAGCTATCCGCTCGTCATTGGCGCGCTTCGGCCAGG
>JAYUUV010000392.1:0-10043 GCA_043754695.1 Planctomycetota bacterium | reverse complement strand
GTCGCGGCTCGTGGCCTCGGCGCGGAATGCGGTCCACTGTTCAGTCGTCCAGCCCGCCTTGGTCGCCGCCTTGTTGCAAGCGCCCAGGATGTAGAACGAATTCCCGTCGCGGCCGAGGAGTTTGACGCGCGGTCGCGGGCGTGCCCGGTCTGGTTCACATTCAGCCTTCAGCTCGGGATCGTGCTCCTCGCTCATGCGCGCCTCAGCTTCGCCGCCACCGACTTCGCGGCCGTGCGCGGCAATGCCTCGACCGCAGCGCGACAATCTTCGGTTTGCAGGTGCACGTAAACCCGCGAGGTCAATTTTGGATCGCTGTGGCCCATGAGCATCTGCGTTTGAGCGAGCGGCGCTCCATTGCGAGCGAGCCGCGTTCCAAAGGTGTGGCGCAGCGCGTGGATGTCGAGCTTGCGCCCGTTCTCGTCGACGCGCGCGATGCCGGCCGCGAGCAAAATCCTTTGCAGCGTCCTGTTCATGTTGTTCGTCGCCGGCGACAGCGGCTTCCCACGCGGCAGCAGGAACACCGGCTCGCCGAGCGTGATGTCGCGGCCAAGAATCCTTCGTTGGGTATCGTGCAGCGCTGCCAGATCGCCAACGAATTCGGGGTGCAGCGGAATCGAGCGCGGCCGCGCGCTCTTCGTCGTCTCGCCGCGCAAATTCAGCATATTTCGATCGAAGTCGAGATCGGCCCACGTCAGCTTGCGCGCCTCGCCGAATCGCATCCCGGTTTCGAGCAGCGTGCGCCAGAAGATCGCCTGCGGAATGACGCGATACCCGAATTCGGCGCTGGTGCGGTCGTCGGCAGCGGCGGCTTCGACAAAGCGCACGATTTCTTCTTCGGTCATCGCGCGCCGGCGAACTCGCAGGTGGCGTTCGTTCTGGGGCAGGCGCTGGACATGCTCGATTGGGTTTTCTGCGATCAGCCGCATTCTGACTGCCCAGCCGAACATGGCCTTGAGCGCGCCGATGTACATGTTGACCGTGACGTTGCCGAGGTCTTCTTTCGCGAGCGCGCTTTGCAATCTCACTGCGTCGAAATGCGTGAGCTGGCGGACGCGCGCGACGTTGATCAGGCGCAGCGCCTTGTCGAGTCGGAATCGGCGGTTGATGAAGTATTCGGGCGAGGTGCGCAGCTCAAGGTCGGTGAGGTAGGCGTCGCGCAGGTCTGTGAGCGTGCGTTCTTGGCCGGTGATCATCCCGAGGCCGGCGAGCTGGAGGTCGCGTTGGCGAATGATCTCGCGACTGGCTTGTTCGGCGACGCGCTTGTCGGACGAAAGGACGCGGCGCTGGCGAACTCCCACGGCGTCGGTCCAGGTGAACGTCCAAGAGCTGCGACCGTTCGATCGGTCAGCCTTTTCCAGTCGGCCAGGGCCCAGCGCGCGCGTGCGGCAAGAGTTCATTCAGGCCTCCGATTCGCCAGCCACTCGCGCACTTCGTTGGCACGCCAGCGCTTCGACGACCCGATTGCGATCGCGCCGGGGAATTTCTGCGAGCGGTCGTTGCGGAGGCGGCGGAAGGAACGTGTGTCGATGGCCAACAGCGTGGCGACGTCGGTGGCGGAGAAGAGTTCGCGGCGGGGAGAGCTGGCGGCGATTGCTGAGCGCGCGGTCACTGATTCCGCGGCCACTGATGCAGTCGCCGCTCCAAATTCCGCCCCCAATTCGCTCGTCGCGTTCATGTTTGCGCGGCGCGTCTGAAACGAAGTCGCCGCACTCACTTGTTGCTCAGCCGGCGCGAGGGAGCCAAGTTGATTGCGCAGGATCCCGGCCAGCGTCTCGGACAATTCGCGCATGCCGGTCGCGGCCTGGCCAAGCTGCTGCGCGATGGAGGCGAACTGGTCTGCAATTGCCTGGCGATCAGGTAGGGGAGATGGCTGGTCGGTGGACGGCGACGGCGACGGCGACGGCGATGGCGACGGCGATGGCGACGGCGAGGATGACGGCGATGACGGTGAAGATGCGCAGCCTTCAGGCCAGCTTCCATTCGACGCGAGGCCTACGAGCGCAATCTCTTCCGCCCCCTCCTGAATCGCCGCCGCGCGCTTCACGCCGCCACTCCCTGCGCCCGGAGCGCCGCCATGATCTGCAGCTCGATCGATCGCCGCGTCGACTCGTCAGCCGGCCGCACGAAGGCGTGGTCACGGCCAAGGCGATCGCGGCGCCCGGGGAACACGAGCACGAGCTTGCCGCTCGCCGTTTGCCGAAGGGCGATCCCGTCGAGGCAGACGCAGCCGTCCAGCACGCAGCGAATCCAGCCCACGAGTCCCTGCGCGATTTGCCGCGGGGAACTGGCGCTGAACACGACGTTGGAAATGCGCGGGGCGTCACGCATGCGCGCGGGCTCCGTGGCAATCGCGGCGCAAGCGGGGCAGGCGGTGCTGGGGAGCAACCGGAAACGGGCAGGCAAGCAGAAGCTGGGGAGCTTCGCGACGACCGAGCGCAGCACGACCAAGATCCCGACGAAGATGCCCGCGGCGAATCCGCGACGACACGCAACGAGAGATCGCGGCCGCGGTGCTCATCTAGACGGCGGAGTTCCGCAATCCCGGCAGGACAAACAGCGTCAGGGCGCGGATCTCATTGCGCAGGGCAGGAGAGGCCTGAGTTGGCGCGGGGTCGGTGCGACCGAACCAGAAAGCAATCGCTGTCTCAACGTGGCATTCGAATTGCCCCTCGGAATCGCAGCTCAGCCAGATGCCGCCGACTTGGCGCCCATCGAAAAGGGTGCAGAAGAGATCGCCTGTCCAGCCTGGAGTCGCCTTGGCGGGCGGATGCGGCGTGATCAAGATGCTCTCGATGACTGGCATCCATTCGAGAATCCTGGACTCTGGTCCGGTCGAGTAGTCGGGCACTGCGAACCTGATCCCGGCTGCCTGGGCGAGAGGGGTTCCGAAATCGATGGACAACCGGCAGGTCTCGAAGAACGGCGTCAGGTCCTTTCCCCCGTGCATGATCCGGACGAGATCGCCCCGGGAGGTTCGAAAGAGTTCGTCGTCGGGATCCTCGTCGTCGTCTATGTGTGTGACGCCTGTGAAGCGGACCGGATAGCCAGCAGGCGTCAAGAACTGATCGTCACTGACTTGGCGGAGCGTGATTACGCCGTCGCCTTCGAGTTGCGGATTGAGGGGCACCAGGTAGTCAAGGCCGGGGGGTGGCCACGCAAGCGAAGGTCTGGCCGCCGAATCGTGCACAGGTTCCGATTCGGCGCACGCCGAGGGTCCTGGTTCCGTCGTATCCGAATCGTCCCAGCACTTGATCCTGACTTTGCACCCAGCCATTCCGGCCAGCGACTCCGCGGCCAAGAGCTCGGCTTCGGGCCGCTCGTCGTCTCGAATTGGTCGGCTCGACGTCTGATTGGCAGGGTCCGGACGAACAAGCGTGTCGGCGGTACTTGCCAGCTGGAGGAGGCCCGGTGCCTCCCTGCTCACGACGAATGGCCCGATCGACTCGCCGTTCGTCGTGCCCAACTGCAGATTTCCGATTGAGATTGAGGCGTCCGTGAAGTCGTTGGCGGGAAGGAAAACAATGAACTTGGTCTTGTTGGTCATGGGAGAAAATCCTGAAACGAGATTCTGTATGCCGTCAAACGCGGGCCGCACGTCGCGGCTGCAAACGAGCAACGACACATCGCCGGGACGCGACATTGCGCCGGGCCGAATTCGAGGTGACGCCGGCTTCGTGGAATCGGCGACAGGACGGTCCCGCGACGCCAGGGGTTGTCGCGCGGGGGCGGCTCGACGAAGAGCCTGGCGACGAGCGCGGACTTCCCGACATCTCAACACTCCAGGCCACGGCTCTATCGCTGCCAGTAGCCAGTTCGCGATCGCCATTCGCGTTGCGGCGTTCGCCGGCGACAGCCACATGACAAGGGACTCGCGGCTGCTGGTGCCAGGCAGCCTCGTGCCGCGCGCCGTCGGGGATGCGCAGGTCCAATCGGCCAGCTTCACTTCGTCGCGCCGCGGTCGCGTGGAGCCGTGAATGGTCCAGCGCGCAGGTGGCGCGAAGGCCAGGGCGGCGGTGGCGGCGTCGATGGCGCACGCTGGCGAGAGAAGTCGAAGTGCTTGATGCGCGGCGTATTGGCCACCTCGCACCTCTAACCGCGATCGCGCCGTCGCAGATCCAGTGCGCAATAGGCACGGCCGGTCGCTCGAACATTTCTCCGTGCGTGGCGCCGAACCCCATTTGCAGCGCGCCATTGGGGGGCAGCTGCCCGCGCGAGGTGAGTTTGGTGCGTTAGGTGAGTTCTCGCCAGCGGACGCGAGGACCGTGCGGGCGGGCGCGTGTGCGCGTGGTGCGCACGGGATGCGTGCGTATGCGTGCGCGCGCACATAAGAGGCTACGTAAGAAAACAAACTCACCAAACTCACCGAACTCACTTAAGCGCCCTCCTTGCTGTCGTGCGGGGCGCTTTCTGGGGGTGAGTTCTGCGGGCTGCCAAAATTGTCGAACCCACTGAACTCACCCGCAAACGCCCCGCCCACCTGCCGCCGACGCAAATGGCCCTCGCTCTACGCGCCACAGAATGGCGTGACTCTTTTTTCCAGCGGGCACCAAGCGCAGGTCGCCGACAATTCGGCCGGAAATGCTCTTGAACAGGTTTCCGATGCGCCGGCCCGACTTCACGCCATCGAGCCCAAGGAACTCGTAGAGCGCCCTGCCCAGCGTCGTGGCGTGGAATTGCGCGTGATCCACGACCTCCGAGGCCAAAAAGCGCTGCGACGGAAATCGCTGCTCAAGGATCTCGAGAAGGATCCCGAGGTCCTCTCGATCGGAGTCATCATCCACGAGTTGCTCGCGGGATTCGCACGGGTCAGCTTCTCCAACCCACCAGAGCGCGCCGCGGATAATCCTGGCCCACGCCTCGAACCCGCCAAACTCCTTCATGGCCGGATTCGGTTGAGGACAGCCGGCGCGCAGGTACGAGCTCAACACCGTCAGGCCCGCGGCGACGAGCTCGTGGCGATGCGCGCGCACATAGCTTTGGAGGTCGAGCGTGAACGAGCGCTCTTCGGGTCGTTCCGTGCCGGCGTCAAGCGTGCAGATCAGTGCCCGGCGCGTTAAGTCTCCTGCGATGTTCAGGTTGTTGCCGGTCGCCAGCCAGGTCGTCCCCGTAGTCGATGGCGTCCCGGTTGCGGAGATGCCAAGGATGCGCCGCTTGTACAACGTCTGGGTCAGCGCCGTGCACAACGCGCTGCTCTTGACCTCGATCGCGATGTTGTCGAAGCAGACCAACGGGGCCGATTCGAGCAGCGTCGCGTGGATCGCCTTGCCCAACTCGATCTCGTCGGCGACGTACTGCATCATCGAGGCCTGCTGCCCGACGCCAATGATCGCGGCGCATTCGACGAGCAGACTCTTGCCCGTGCCTCTGGTCGTGGCGGTGAAGCCGAACATTGGCGCGTGCGGGAAGAGGTTTCGAGCAAGGATCGTGAGGATCGCGGCCAGCGCCACGGAGCGATCGTGTGCGAGCTGGAACGGGAACTCTGCGAAGGGGCGAACCAGTACGGCGTGCGCGGCGACGACATCCTCTGACGTTGTGTTGGAGGGAATCGGAGCGGGCCACCCATCGCCAGGCACATCGAGAAAGACGCCGGTCGCCTCGTCGTAGCCGCGCGCTGTCACCAGCCCGCCGTCGTGAGTCAGGACCGGCGTGTTGGCGATCGACTTCAGAGGCGGCAGCGCCCACTGGCCACGCTGCAGGAAAGCCCTGGCATGATCCGTCGGGAAGTCGCACGGCTCCCAGACATCCTCCTTGTTCTTGCTCACGAACGATGCCGCGCGGCCAAAATGCTCGCGGAGCGCTTCGACCTTTACGGCCATCGTGCCCGTGGGTCCGTCGGCGCGGCTGATACGCTGGACGATGATGTCGCCCTTGTTGAACAGCAGTCGATCGCGTCCCTTCGCGGCCTCGTAGGTGGCGAGCGCCGCGGCGGCCTGGTCTACGTTGCGCGGCAGCTCGCCATCATGGAGCGGAATCAAGATGCGCCCAGCAGCCTTCGCCTGCGCCTCGAATTCGGCAATCTCGTCCTCTTCCGTGCTGATCGTGATGCCGTACATCGCGGCGAAGCTGATGTAGTCCTGCTCAAGCCGGTCCAGATTCTCGGCAGGCGCGTCGAGACCACTGCGAATCGTGGCGTCCGTCTCGGCGGCTTCGAGCCCGGCGGTGAGCGCCGCGTGCCGCAGGCGATCTTCGACGAGCCCCCGGTCGAGCAAGCCCGCAGACACTGGGCCGCGCAGCAGGTATGCATAGTTGTTGAGCGTGTGGTTCCGCGTGCCTTCCTGGGTCTTCGAGAGGACCTCGGCGCAGGAATTGAGGATGACATGCGCGACTCGCTCGAGGTCGTTGCTCGGCGCTCGCTCCCCGCTACCTGATCGTCTTGCCCGTCGAGCGGACTTCCCCTTGCCCGGTTTCTTCTTCGCCACCTTCAGGCGATCGAGTAGGTCCGGCGGAAACGGCGCCAGCGGGATTTCTTCTGGGGAGAGCCCGGGCTCCCACGAGTACAGCCGCTTCGTGTCGGGGTGCGTCGAGCCGGCGAGCACGATCATTCCGCCCTCGCCGCGGACATCGATCTTTGGGGCGAGGCTCGACACCGAGTTCCTGACGCGGCCATCCGGGTCCGCGAAGTAGTAGTGCAACTTTCCGCTTCCAGTTCGCGCGGTCGGCGTCGGAGGCAGATTGAACAGGCTCGCCGCGGAGCCGTCCGCCGTGTCGTCGTCGACAACTGCGATTCCCGAAACACCTCCGGTGCGAACGCCCACGTTTCCGCGGCGTGCCCAGTCATCGACCTCGGATGGCCTGGGCGCAGCGCGCTTCTGCCATCCCTTGAGATAGGGCTTTTTGCCTTTCAGCGGAGTGAGAGCCCAGCCACGCGCGACGGCCTTTCGGGCCTCAGCCAGCATCGGGTCCATCTTCGGCGGCGGCGGCGCAGGCGGTGGAGGCGGATGCGGACCTGCACCAGTTGGCGCTTGCTGAACAGGCGGTGTCGTCGGCCGCGAACTCGCGCGCGGAGTAGCAGGCGGCTGCGCGGGTTGGCCCGGCGGCATCGAAGCGCCGGGCGGCTCGTTGTCAGCGCTCATCGCTGGCCTCCCCGAGTCGCCGCCGGCCAGAGTCGGGCGCGAACAACTCCTTGAGGATGCTGTCGTTTATGGCGGCCCTGGTTTGGAGCGCCTCCAGGAAGTCTTCCCGAAGAACGGCAACTCGGCCGCGGACGGTGAAGTGGCGACCGAGCTTGCCGGATGTCGCGGCGGCTTCGGCGGTTTCGTTCGGTATGTCGAGGGCGAGTCCCAGGTCGGAGGCGAACATCACCTCCGGCAGGGCAGCGCGTCGAACTGTATCTGCGTGAGAATTTGAGGCCATACCCCCCGCATGGGCAGCCTCAAGGTCGCGCTATCTTAACTTTTCCAGATTTTTCTCGGACGCACCGAGTGTCCGATCTCTTCGCTCAGCTTTGTCAGCGCTGCATGCACAGCCCCTGGAGCATGCCCAATCTCCCTCGCGATCGCGGCGCCGGAAATCTCGCCCTCAAGAAATGGGATCAAGAAGGGGGTCACCTTCGAAGCGATTGTCCCTTGCGAAGCCCTCGCCGCCCGAGCTGCGATGCGCGCCCGGGCTTCGCGAGCCTCATCACAGGAATCGACGGCATCAAGAGCTTGATCTGCCGATGTATCGACGAGTCCTGACACGGGGTCGGCGATCGCGTCGGAGTCGAAGTTCAGTGACGTGGGCTTCCCGTTTTCTCGCTTTCGCTTTCCGGCCAGGCGACGGCAGATGTAGTCCCGCAATGGCCACGACAGCAACTGAATCTCGCCGACTTGCGACCGTTCATAGCTTGGATCGCCGCCCCCGGCCTCGAAATAGGTATCCAAGATCACTCTTTCCACTCTTGGATCCAGCCGCTCGCGATCTTCGACGGTACCCGTGGACTCTGCAGCCCATTGGAGCGCATCACGAAGCTGCGATGCATCAGTCGGCGGCCCAAACCGCCGAGAAATCCTTTTGGTGAGCGTGTCGATCATCTTGTCGCGCGGCTTACCAAGTCCGTATCGAACTCGCTCCATTGCGCTGATGTGGCTCGGAATGAGCCTGGCGACAAGATGCTTGATTGCCCCGACGGCGTAGAGCGGCGAGATACAAGGGCATATCACGTCGCACACGACACCGGCGGCCACGGCGCTAGCACGGTCCAAGTCACGGACGTGGATTGGATGCCCCTTTGGCCACAAGACTTTTTGGGCCTCCAGGCAGACGATTTCGTAGAGGATCAAGACGCGATCCTCGGCCAAGATGTCCTGGACCTTTGCCAGGCCCTCACGCGCTTCGTCCGCCCACGGACGCATCGCAGCGCGGAGCCGTCGTTCCACCCAGGGTTCGTGAAGTGGAGAAGGCGGCAGCGGTTGGCCCCGGCGTCCGGGCCTGTTTCGGATGTGCTTCATGGCGCATTACTCGATGGGTGGTCGTGCAGGTGTTCGATCTGCTCAGCCGTGCAGGACCGGTATGCATGCCATCGTCTCCGCCGTCAAGAGCTTCGCGGCTCCGATGGCCCTCGCTCGCTACGCCTCCAGCACCCGCCTCAGCTCCGCCGCGCGCGCGCGGGCGTAGACCAAGGTGCTCGCAATCGAGCGATGTCGCAGGGCTAGTTGAACGAGCGCGATGTCGCGCGTCTTGAGATAGAGGGCCTGCCCGAAGGTGTGTCGCAAGCTGTGCGCTGAGCCGTGGGGGATGCCGGCCTTCCGGATCCATTGCTCGATTCGGCGCTGGACACTTCGCGCACCGATCCTCGTTCCTGAGACCGTCGTGAACAGCGGTCCATCTCCGCGCTCCGCCAAGAACCCGGCAAAATGGTCATGGAGCGGGGGCGACATGAACACGCGCTCGGGTGCCGAGCCCTTTGCGATGCGAACCAGGATCTCGCGCCGTTCGAGATCGATGTCGCTACGATCGAGTGCGAGGGCGCTGCCCAGACGCAATCCCGCGCGAAGCATCACTTCAATCAATAGGTGATCCCGCCGCACGGACGGTCCTTGGGCCACAGTGAGCACATCAGTCAGGCGCCGCACTTCTTCGTCAGAGAACCCACGCGGTGGCGGTGGCATGCACCGTGCACGGCGCAACATGCGCGCTGGGTTCGAGGGCGCGAGCGATGATTCGTGGAGGAACTTGAAAAAGCAACGCAGGCTCGTGCGCAGCGCATTCATGCTCGTGGGTTTTTTCGGCTTCGATTCGCCGAGCGCCGCAGGTGAGGTCAAGAATCGAGCGACGTCGCCCACCGTGATCGTCGCGAGGTCCCGTTCGGTTCCCATGAATGCCGCGAACGCGAGAACATGCCGGCGGTACTGACCAATCGTGTGCATCGACCTACCATCGGCCCGGATCTGCAACAGGAACGCTTCGAGCGCGACGGAAAGAAGCATGAGTGTCTCCGTGGGTTGGCGAGAAATGCGAGGGCCCGAGCAAATGCCCGGGCCTTGTGACGGACGGAGTTGTCAGAGATCAGGGAACCGCGAGCGGCACGATCTTCACAGGCGGCGCAGGAATCGGCGCGACTTCGCAGAGACCAGCGTCTTGCGCCCACAAGAGCGCGAGTCGAAGCACGCGGCGCGTCTTCGCCCACGTCGGTTGCGCTTTCGGTTTTCCGTTCTTCGTGCGCATGACCGTGTCGCTCTCGAAGTACGCCTGCACCTTTTCTGGCGTCAGGTCAGCGAGCGGAGTCGCTTCGCCCAGTTCGCGCATGGCGATCTTTAGTTCCATTCTGTAGCTCGACAGCGTTCCCTGGCCCGCGTCGTCGGCCTCGATCGCCGCGAGATAACCCTCGGCCACATCATGGAGTGTCGGGCCGGCGTTCACCGGCGCGGCCGCTTCGACCACGCTCACCTCCGTCGCGCCGTCGCTCGCTCCCTCATACATGGTCGCCTGCGCAACCTCGCTCGCGGCCTCAGTCGATTCCGTGTTTGCCTTCGCTGCTTTCTTCTTCGTACCCATTTGCTTCGTCCTTTGGTTTTGCGCACCACCATGGCGCGCGACCACATGAACGCTCGACGCGCGAATAC
>JAYUUV010000391.1:0-5877 GCA_043754695.1 Planctomycetota bacterium | reverse complement strand
GCGCGTGCGCCAGGTGGCCTACGTCGTGCCGCGCGTGCACAAGCCCGTGGCGCTCGGCCGCGTGCTCGACATGGAGACGCCGACGTCGGCGATCGTGTTTTGCCGCACGCGCCTGGAGGTCGATCAGTTGTACGACGCGATGAACTCGCGCGGCTATCGCGCCGAAGCGCTGCACGGCGGCTTCGCACAGGAGCAGCGCGATCGCGTGATGCATCGCTTTCGCACCGGCATGGCCGATCTCCTGATCGCCACCGATGTCGCCGCCCGCGGCCTCGACATCCAGCACGTCAGCCACGTGGTCAACTACGACGTGCCGACCGAACCGGATGCCTACGTGCACCGTATCGGACGCACGGGACGCGCCGGCCGCGAGGGTGTGGCGATCACCTTCGTCGAACCGCGCGAGCACAGACTGTTGCGCAACATCCAGCAGGCCACCGGTCAGAAAATCATCGCCGCGACGATTCCGACCGTGGCCGACCTGCGCCATCGCCGCCTCGAACTCACGCGCGCGGCGCTGCGCGAAACCGTGGTCGCCGGCGATCTCGACATTTATCGCGACCTGGTCAACGAACTCGCCACCGACCTCGATCCGATGGACGTGGCCGCGGCCGCGGTCAAGCTCGCGCACGAAGGCAGTCACGCGGAAAACGGCGCGAAGGCCGACGAGAAGGATGTCACCATCGAGCCGCGCTCGGCTCCCAAGCGCCCAGGCGCGGACGAACGTCCGTCCTGGGGCTACGAGCAACGCCCGGACAATCGCGAGCGGCCTCAGCAGCGCCAAAGCGGCGGGCGCGAGCGCGCGCCGCGCCACGACAGCGTGCGCATCTTCGTCGGCGCCGGCCGCTTCGAATCGCTGCGCCCCGGCGACCTCGTCGGCGCGATCACCAACGAGACGGGTCTGACCAACGCTTCGATCGGAGCGATCGAGATCGCCGATCGATTCTCATTGGTCGAGGTCGCGAGCGAACACGCCGAGCGCATCATCCAGGCCCTGCGCGGAACGAAATTGCGCGGCCGGCGTGTGATCGTCCGCCGCGACCGCGGCGAAGAAGCGTCGGAACACTAGCGCAATCTGGCCAACGAACCGGCCAGATCCCCGGGAATCAGCGGCTTGGCGAGCAACTCCGTGGCGCCTGTTTTTCTTAGTGCTTCCAACTCGATCTGGCTGCAGCGGCCGACCTCGGCGACGAGCACGGCCGGAAGATTGGGGCGGAAGTCCCGCAGGTGGCCGATCAATCGCACACCGTCCATCTTGGGCAGCACATAGTCCGTGACCACCGCGTCGAATTGGGATCCGCGCGCCAGCCACTCCAGCGCTTCGACCGGTCCACTGGCCTCGAGAACTCCGATCTGCTGCTCCGCGAGTTGACTGGCCATCGCGCGCCGCAGGGGCGCATCGGATTGCACGATCAGTGCGGTTGTGGTCTTGAAGTTCTTGACCGTCCAGTTCGCCGCCTTCGATGGGGCCGCGCCTGCGCGCCGCGCCGCGGGATCCGTCACTTCGGGCAGCTGGATGTCGAACGTCGCGCCCTGGCCAGGTCGGCTTTTCGCCGAGACTTCCCCGCCGGCCCGGCGCACGATTTCCGCAACGGAAGCGAGGCCCAGGCCCGTTCCAAGCTTGGCTTCCTTGGTGGTAAAGAAGGGTTCGAAAATTCGCGGCAGGCTTTCGGGTGCGATGCCCGCGCCAGTGTCGCGAACGCGCAGGAGAATCAACGAGCGCGGTTGCTCGTCGGCCACGCGCGCCGGCAGGCTCGCGCTCGAAAGTGTCAGATGCAGTTCTCCGCCGTGGGGCATGGCGTCGCGCGCGTTCGCGGCCAGGTTGAGCAACACCTGCTGCAGCTGAGTGGGATCGATCTCGACCCAACACGGCTTGCTGCCCAGTTCGCAGCGCACGGACACGTCGGCTCCGAGCAGTCGCTGCACCATGGGCACGACCGCGCTGATCTCCGCGCGCAAGTCCAGAACACGGGGAACCACGATTTCGTGGCGCGAATAGGCCAATAGTTGCCGGATGAGCCCGGTCGAGTCCTCGCCTGCGCGAATGATCTGCTCCAGTCCGTCGCGATCAGCGGAGTCGGCGGGCTGGCGCTGCAGCGCAAGTTGGGCGTTGCCCAGGATCACGGTCAACAGGTTGTTGAAGTCGTGGGCCAGCCGTCCTGCGAGCCGGCCGATGACCTCGAACTTTTCGGCTTCGCGCAGACGCGCCTCTGCCCGCCGGCGATCGCGCACTTCGAGCGCGCGCACCACGATGTCAGCCATCGCAGCCGCGCTGCATTGATCCAGCACCGACCAGTGACGGGCCGGCCCGATGTGCTCGTGGCAGAGCACGCCGACGATCCGGCCGTCGCGGCGCACCGGGGCATCGAGCATCGACGTGATCCCGAGCTTCGAAAGGTAGGCGGCGGTGAACTCGCTCGTGCGCGGATCGTGCCTTGCGTCGTCGGCGGCAAGGAAAATGGCCTGCTCCAGCGCTGCGAGATAACGCGGTCCAAGTTCAAGTTCGTTCACTTCGGCATGACCGCCCTGCCCGCGGTCGAAGAGCTGCAAGCACTTCAACTTGGACGTGCCGGGCTCCACCTCCCAGTAACCCGCTCGGCCGACGTCGAGCAATTCCGCCGCGCTGCTCGTGATGTCGCGCAGGGCCTCCTGGAAGTCCCAAAAATCCCGGCGTGACAGGCGCAACTGCGCCGCCTGACTCTGTACGACGCGTTGGATCAGTTCGCGCTGTTCCTCGGGAGTTCGCCCGATGTCGCTGCGGTGCGCCAGCGCCTCGCGCACGGCACGGGCGGTCTGCGAAACAGCCTCGGTGACTGTGCGATTGCCGGTCGAACCGGCGCGAAAGATGACCTGCAGTTCGGGCCGAGCGCGCTGCAACTCGGACAGGCACGACGCGGCGCTCTCCCAGGGCAGCGGGAGGTCTGCGACTACGAGCGTGATGTCGCCGGCTTCGAGGGCTGTGCGCAGCGCGCGCTCCGTCGACGCGGAGTTCACCAGGCCGGGCAGCCCCTCAGCTTCAAGCTCGGCCGAAAGCAGGCTCGATTCGCTCGGGTCCGAGCCCAGGTGCAGGATGCGAATTTTGTCGGGGATCGGCGTCATGACTCCTAACCGCACGTTCATAGTAGCCCCGAGCGCACCGCCCAGCGCAATTTTGCCGAGGCGGAACGCGGATTGGCCCGGCGTTCGTCCGCGCAGGCCCGCATCGGCGTTTCCGCGAGAACGCGGTAGACGCCTGATTCACGCCCCTGCTCGAAGGCCTTCTTGATACGGCGATCCTCCCCGGAATGGAAGGACAACATGGCGACGCGGCCGCCTGGCCGCAGACATGCCGGCAGCTGCTCGAGCAGCCGATCCAACACGCCGAACTCGTCGTTGACTTCGATGCGCAGGGCCTGAAAGACGAGTCGGACGCTCTGCTCGCAAACTTCTGCTGCAAATTTCACTTCGAGCGTCTCGCGCACCGCGCGCGCCAGGTCGAGCGTGCTCGCCAGCGATCCACGCCTGGCCACGATTGCCTGCGCGAGCAATCGCGCGCGCGGTTCATCGGCGTTCCGCTCCAGCACTGCTTCGAGTTCGTCCGTACTGACACGCGCGAGAAACTGCGCCGCCGACAGCCCGCGCTTCCTGTTCATGCGCATGTCGAGCGGTCCGTCGTGCTTGAACGTGAATCCACGCGCGGGGTCGTCGATCTGCATCGAGGAAAGGCCGAGATCGGCGAGCAGGAAATCGATGCCGTCGCTCCAACCCTGCTCCGCGAGCGTGCCGCTGAGGCTCGCGAAATTGGTGCGGCGCAGGCTGAGCGCTGCTTCATCGTGCCCCGCTTCCCGCAGCCGCGCTTCGGTCTTGGCGAGTTCGATGCTGTCGGCGTCGAGCGCTAGCAATTGGCCGCCCGGCCGCAGCCGTTCGAGGATGCGCGCGGCATGTCCTCCAAATCCGAGCGTCGCATCGACGCCGCGCTCACCGGGTGTGGGATGGAGGACCTCGAGAATCTCGTCGACCAGGATCGGGATGTGCTGCCCGGCGGGCGTGGCGCCGCGCGCGCGCACCTGGGCGATCAGATCTGGGTGATTCGCCGCGTCGAGTTCCTTGTACTTCTGCGCGAATTGCCGCGGATGCTTGCCGCGGTAGCGCGGCCGGCGCCGGTGCTCGGGCGCAGGATCCTCAGGCGGCGTGGGGGGAGACTCTGACATGGGCAGCGCGCATTCTGCGTTCCTGCGAGCCCGGCAGGAGAATTCAGCTCGCGCAGCCGGTCGCGCGGGGCCGTGCGGCTCGAATCCCAAGGCCAGGGTAGGCTTCCTGGGTCAGACGCACGGGACGAGAGCGAACCCAAAAACGCCGCCCCCCCGCCGTTCCCATGCCTCCCTTCGATCCCACACTCAAGCTGGCCCAACTTTGCCGCCGTCACGGTCTTCCGGACGGGGCCGGCGCTCGCTTCCTGCCGATGCTGAAGCGCGCGGCCGGCGCTCGCCCGGATCTGCGCGGGCGGGTGCTGGAGTTCGTCGGCCGCCAACTGAAGCTCCTGGCGGAAGAACGTGCGGCCGAACGTCAGCGGGCTGCCATGCGCAACGAAGCCTGCCTCAAGGCATTGGCCCCGCTGCTGCACGCCTGGAGCCCAGAGAAGGCCGGCTAGCGGCGCTTCTCGCGCAGAGACTCGATCTCGCGGCGCAGGTCAGCGACTTCGGCCCGCAGGGCGCGCAGTTCCTGGAGCAAGTCCGCCGCGACCTGGTCCTGCCCTGCCGGATTGCGCCCGGGATTCTGGCCGCGCGGCGTCGCCGGCCGCTGAGTCCTGGGCAGACTAGGGGCAGCTCGTTCCCGCGGCTGCGGGCGATTGGGCGCCTGTGCGCCGGGCTGCATTTCCAGGGGCTGATCGGGTTGCCACGAGAAGCCTCCAGCCTGCCCGCCGCCGGAGTCGGGACTGATGTGCGGGTTGGAGGGCTGTCCCGTGTGTGGATTTTGGCCGCCGCCGAGAGCCGCCGGAGGCAGCGGACCAGCGTGCCCGCCGGGAGCGCTGAAGCCGGGTCCGGCGATGTGCGGAGGTTCGGCCGGTGCGACGGGTGCGCTGAACGCTCCGAGGCCCTGACCGGCGATCGCCCGCTTCCCCGTGGCTGAGTCGCCTGGACGCGGCGCGAGTTCGACGTTGAGGTCGCGCTGGATGCGCAGTTCAACTTGCTCGCCAGGTTGGTGGGAGCGAACCGCCGTGCGCAGTTCCTCGCTGGAATTCACTTCGACTCCGGCGACCGCAGCGATGCGCTCGCCTACGAGCAGCCCGGCGGCAGCGGCGGCTGACTTGCGCTCGACCTGGTCAAGGGTGAGCCCCTGGACTCCGGAGCCGTGCCCACCGGCCGGCGCCTGTGCCGCGGTGGTCACCCCCAGAAAGGCTTGCTTGCCCTCGTCCGTGGTTTCGCCCAGCTTGGCCTTCACCGTGCGCTCGACCGTCAAGCTGACGCGCTCGCCGGAATGATGCTCGCGCAGCACCCCCATCAGCGTGTCATGCGTGGGGACCGAGTTGCCTCCCAAGGCGACGAGCTTGTCGCCGACCTCGACCCCGGCGCGTTCCGCCGGCGACCCGCCGATGACTTCTTCGACCTCGAGCCATTCCTGGCCGTCCTTGCGCGAACGCATCGAAAGACCGAGCCACGGCTCGCCCTCGCGCGGGCCGGGCACGCGGTCCTGAACGGCCCCGAACACCTGCATGTTTCCGCCCTTTCGCGCGGCGGGCGGCTGAACCTGCTGCACATAGTAGCGCGATCCCGAAGTCGCCTGACCTGCTGAGCCCTGGGCGGGCTGGATCACGATCAGGGGCGCGGACTGGGCGAAAAGCGGCGAGGCGAACAACACGACGGCAAACGAACTCGAGTAGCGATTCATGGCTGAGCT
>JAYUUV010000390.1:0-10476 GCA_043754695.1 Planctomycetota bacterium | reverse complement strand
GTCCCTCACGTTTGCAGTGCCAATCGTGAAGGTTGGCACGTACGTTCGATGCAACGGCACTTGCCAAATCACGTTGAGATCTGCGACGAACACCCTGCTGCAATCGTGGTCGGTGCCGGACTCTGGTGGAGCTTGGAACTGGTTCGGATCGGCATTCGCGCCAGCCACTCCAGTCGCCCGCATCGAGATCATTCCGCTTACTCCGGGGAACTTGCCGGGCTGGGGCGGCACCATTGTTCAACTCGACGATTTGCAGATTGACGTCGCAGCGGGATCCTACGTCGCGCATCCAGATCTCGATGCTGATGGCTTCGGCGACGCGAGCAGTTCGACTGTGATGCCCGTTCCGTTTCCCGCCGGGATGCGGTTCGATGGCCTGGACTGTTCAGATTCTGATCCAGGCGTCAATCCGGCGGCCACCGAGATCCCATGTAACGGGAAGGACGACGACTGCAACGGAGTCGTGGACGCCATCACGACATACTGCACTCCGAAGGTGAACTCGCTCGGCTGCGTGCCGATCATCTCGTTCGACGGTTACCCGAACCTCGCTGGCCCGGACAACTTTCACGTTACCGCGAGCAACGTCATGAACCGAAAGGCAGGCGTGATGCTGTGGAGCCTGACACCTGGAGCGGTGCCGTTCCTGGGTGGAACTCTGTGCGTTGCCGCACCGATCACGCGCACGCTCGGCCAGAATTCACTCGGGTCGCCTTTGCCTACGCAGGACTGCTCCGGGTCGTACTCGTACCACCTCAGCCACGCTTACATGATCACGCAGCTCCTGCCACCCGCCACTCACCTGTACGCACAGTACTGGAGCCGAGATCCTGGGTCCGGACCACCGCACACGGCGTACAATATCGGGCTGACGAATGCGCTGTCATTCGTGATCTGTCCGTAGCGGCTTCTTCCCCGATCGAACCTAGACCGATCGTCATTACTGACCGCTCCCGAGCACCTAAAAGACTTCCATGCCAGATCCGATGCAGCGCCCGATCAACATCCCCCTGTCGGTCGTCGCCTTCATAGCACTCGTTCACGGCAACGCCGCAGCTCAGATCGTTCCGATCGGCCCATTCACTGGCCAACAGTCCGACGGATTCGAAGCGCAAAGCACTGGTCCGTATGTCGTCTGCGCCCCTGGCCGCGTGTTCAATAACACCGCAGACCTATGCGATGCGACTGGCGCAGCAGGAGTCTTTGTGAGCGGAGGAATTGGGAGCACATGCTCGATCACTCCCCATTCCGGCTCGCACTTGTTCGGCTGCTTCCATCCCTCTGAGTTCACGCTTGACCAGCCCGCGAGCAGATTCGGAGGGTATTTCGGGACGGTTGGTGGACAAGGCGGTAACGGCGGTGGGTTCGCGGAGTTTTACGACGGCAACGGAGCCTTGCTCGCCGCGATGGCGATCACAGCACCCGACAACTGTAGTTGGACTTGGAACGGATGGCAGGCATCGCTCGGGGAGGAATTCTCCCGCGTAAAAATCGTCTCCAACGCGACGTACCCTCCCAATTTCCAAGGCTTGATGGAGATGGACGACTTGGAGATCGACTACGGCGGTCTCTGCCTTCCGTCGGCGACCTATTGCGTTGCGAAGACCAATTCGCTCGGTTGCGTCCCTAGCATCTCTTGCTCAGGGCTTGCGAGCTACTCAGGCGCTGACAACTTCTACATCACCGCGTCCAACGTGCTGAACGGCAAGAAGGGCCAAGTCCTTTGGAGCTTGAACCAAGGATCGAGTCCGTTCCTCGGGGGCACACTCTGTCTCAGCGCACCGATCACGCGCACGCCCGTGCAGACATCATCGGGCACGCCACCTCCTCCGCTCGATTGTTCGGGCACGTACTCGTACCACTTCAGCCAGACGTACATGATCTCGCAGCTGCTTCCGCCAGGCACGCGGATCTACGCGCAGTACTGGAGCCGCGACAAGGGCTTCGTCACGCCGAACGATGTCGGGTTGACGAATGCGCTGTCCTTCTTCATCTGCCCGTAACCAGTTCAGTCCGATCTCCGTCGAATCGCGCGACCGCTTCCCCTCGTCGAAAGGAATCCTCCATGATCCGCAATGCTCCCCGGCTCCTCACGCTGCTCGCGCTGACCATCCCCTGCATTGTTCTCGCCAGTGAAGTTGGCCGCGCACAATCCGGGAGCGTTGCGTGGGGGCGCAACGTAGAAGGCCAGTGCAACGTCCCCTCGTTGCCTACCGGAATTTCCTTCGTCAAGGTTGCCGCAGGTGCACAGGACTCGGTCGCCCTCCTGAGCGACGGTTCCATCGTTGCCTGGGGGCGCAACGATTCTGGGCAATGCAACGTGCCGCCGCCGCCCGCCGGCCTTACATACGTCGACGTTTCTCCCGGCTACTACCACACGGTGGCGCGCCTCAGTGACGGGTCGGTCGTCGCGTGGGGCTACAACGTGGACGGCCGCTGCAATGTGCCGGCGCTGCCAGCAGGATTGACCTATGTTGAAATCGCTGCCGGTGGAGGACACACACTCGCGCGCCTAAGCGATGGCTCCGTGATCGGCTGGGGATTCAACAGCGATGGGCAGATCGTTCCACCTGCAGTTCCCGTCGGTTTGACCGTCGTCGATCTCGAAGCGGGCAACGTCCATTCGCTCGCGATTCTGAGCGATGGCTCCGCGATTGCTTGGGGGCGGAACGCAGAGGGGCAGTGCAATGTGCCCACACTCCCCGCGGGCATCACGTACGTCGAGGTCAAGGGCGGCGTGGACTTCACACTTGGTCGCTGTAGCGACGGCACTGTGCTGGCCTGGGGCAAGAACAACGTCGGCCAGTGCGCAGTTCCCGCGTTGCCTCCTGGTCTTTCCTTCGTCGAGATCGCAGCCGGGGAGACCCACGGAGTCGCGCGCCGTAGCGACGATTCCGTCGTGGCCTGGGGCGACAATTCGTCTGGTCAATGCAACGTACCGCCTTTGATCCCGGGCCTGGCCTACAGACAAATCGCAGCGGGCCGTGACCATAGCGTCGCGCGCCTGGACAACTTGCCTCCCACAACCTACTGCACGCCCAAGCTGAACTCCCAAGCTTGCTCACCCGCCATCGGCTGGAACGGTACGCCCACGATCACCGGCCCGATCGACGACTTCAACGTGACCGCCTCGACCGTTCTGAACCGCAAGCCCGGCATCATGCTCTGGAGCACGCTGCCGGCGGCGACTCCGTTCGGCGGCGGCACCTTGTGTCTCGCGCCGCCGATCGTTCGCACGCCAGGCCAAGCATCCGGCGGCAGCCCCGCGCCGACGATCGACTGCACCGGGCAGTACGCGTTCCACTTCGGCCACGCCTACATCCAGAACTACTTCCTCGTGGCGGGGCAGACGATTCGCGCCCAGTACTGGAGCCGCGATCCAGGGTTCGCTGCGCCGAGCAATATCGGGCTCACCGACGGGCTGAGCTTCACGCTGTTGCCGTAGGGTCGCCCGCATCGGCGATCGACAGCTCCCCCGCCGCGCTACCATTCACGCATGTCCGATCCGAGCTTGCCCCTCGACCCGCGCGCGGAGGAATTATTCCGCGAGTACCTTGCGCGTGTCGACGCGGGCGAAGCTGCGGACTTCGAGGCGATCTGCCTCAGTATGAGACTGCGCTGCGATCCGCACGTCGTTGCACCAAGCTACTTTTCACTCGACGACACCGAATAGCTTGCTGCTGCCGCGTTTCCTTGTCCGCCCAGGATCGACGACCAACTTCCTGAAGCTGTGTTCTTCTGACCTCCCACTATCGAAGACCAGCTGCCCTTAGCCGCGTTATCCTGACCTCCAGCGATTGAAGCCCAACTGCCCGTGGCCGAGTTGTTCTGACCTCCAAGTACGGACGACCAACTCCCGGACGCAACGTTCTCGCATCCGCCCGCGACCGTGCAGAAGTTGCCGTTGCCGGAATTCGCTTCACCCGCGATCAGCGATCCCGAACCTCGATACGAATTCCGTGCCCCGACCACGATGTTGTGAGAACCCGCGCGGTTGTCGCCGAGCGGATTGCCAAGCTCGTTGTATCCCACGATGAGGTTGCCCGATCCGTTCCCGGCTCCGCGATCACCAATCGTCTTGTCCGTGCCATTTACGATCTGGACGTTCAATCCGGATATGCGGAGTGTCTTGACCGAACCACCCGCTCCGTCGTCCAGATTGAAGATGCTCATGTGCGCGAGAAGCTCGTCGATTTCGGCGCGACGATCCGTGGGCGGGCGTTGCGTGCTTGACTGCGAATTGGAAGCGGCCGCGACAAGAGCGGCGAACAGTGAGAGACAGCAAACAACGGTTTCAGTGCGCATGAAAAGCTCCTTTCGCGGTTTTCGCCCTCACTTTCGACGGCTCGACTTGGGCGAGGTGCATGGAATGGATTGGAACAGGATCTCGAGTACGCTCGGTCGGGTGAATGGGTCCGCCAGGACCCAGATATTACGCTGGCGCTAGCATCGGCGCTGGTGATGCGAATCGCGAAACGGCCGCACGCGGCGTAGAATCTCCGAGCCCCTCACCACGTAAGGACGGCGGCACCGCTTGCGCTTGGCAACGGTACGCAGCGGCTCGGCCCAGACCTGCGCGTAGAGATCGGCGCGATGGTAGGTGATGAGTTCGTGCGGAATCGCGGCAAGCTACTCGGCGACGCCCTGCACCATCGTGAACCGTCGAAGCCGGCCACCACTCGGGCAGCCGGCCTCGAAAACTCAGAACGGTTCGTTCGTCAGCGCGAAGTTGACGAACGCGCGCACATCACGGCCCTACCGTGAATTCGATTCCGTTCGACAGCGAGAAATCGTTCGGCGCCGCGAATCCTGGATCTCTGCCCCAGAACTGCGCGGTGACCACCTGACCGGGAACGCTGAGATACGGCGCAGGATTCGGAGGCGTGCCGAGCAAGCCACGGCCGAACGAATTGAAGTCGATCGAGAATACGCCTGAGCAATCCCTGGGCGGTGAGGGATTACCTCCGGCATTGAATCCCTTCGAGCGTCGTAGTGGCGCTTTCAGGCACAGAATACCGCCCATCCCGAAGGACGATGCATCACGGCCAAACTCAGAGTAGAGGACGAGCCCCACCTGGTTGTTGAGCTGGTTCGACGCTGTGAGCATGAATCCCGAAGCAGCGGTCGCGCTTGCACAGCCACTCGAACCGATCAGCGGCACGCAGCCCAACGAATTGACCTTTGCTGTGCAGTACGTCGGAGGCGCGCACCCGCCGTCGTAGTGTGAAAGCGTTACGTCGAGGCCGCCGATGTGCGGTCCGCCAAGGCTACCGTTCGTGATGCAGCTCAAGTACAGGCCGGCGGTACCACCCGGGGCGGCTGCATAAGCCTCATCGTCCCCGCTGGTCCCAATCTGGCGGATCCAGAGCTGATTGCCCGCGCTGTCGTAGCGGGCGAGCCAAACGTCGAAGCCGCCCGCGTTTGACCCGCCCAGATTGCCCTCCGTACATCCAATCGCGAACACGCCACCGGTACCATCCGGCGCGGCGGCGCCGCCGACATCCCGGGCGCTCGTTCCGATTTGCCGCATCCAGAGCTGGTTGCCAGCGCTGTCGAAGCGGGCCAGCAAAGCGTCTTGGCCACCCGCGCTCGGGCCGCCCAGGCTACCGATGGTCCAGCCGCTCACGTAAACGCCACCCGAACCATCCTGCACGGCGGAGTTGCCGGAATCGATCTGGCTCGTGCCGACTTGACGGATCCAGAGCTGATTGCCCACGCCGTCGTAGCGGGCGAGCCAGATGTCGTTGAAGCCCGCGTTCGGCCCGCCAAGGTCGCCGAAAGTCTCGCCGGTCACGTACACGCCGCCCGCGCCATCGGTCGTGGCAGCGAAAACGTACTCATCTAAACCCGTTCCGAGCTGACGGATCCAGCGTTGATTGCCCGCATTGTCGTAGCGGGCGAGCCACGCATCCCCCGCGCCAGCGCTCGAACCGCCAAGGTTGCCGTAGCTGTAGCCGCCCACGTACACGCCGCCCGCGCCGTCCGCCCTGGCGGCCATTACGTAATCACCTGAATTCGTTCCGAGCTGACGAATCCAGAGCTGATTGCCCATGCCGTCGTAGCGGGCGAGCCACGCATCACGTCCACCTGCGTTCGGACCGCCCAGGCTGCCTTCGGTATAACCACCGACGTACGCGCCGCCTGAACCGTCGGGTGCGCAAGCACGGATGGAGTCGATTACGCTCGTCCCGAGCTGGCGGACCCAGAGCTGGTTGCCCGCGGGGTCAAAGCGGGCTAGCCAGGCATCGATGCCGCCCGCGCTCGGTCCGCCGAGGGAGCTGAACGTGTGGCCGCACAAATACGCGCCGTGGAAACCGTCCGGTGCCGCGGCCCAGCTGCAGTCGTCCGCGGTTGTCCCGAACTGGCGGATCCAGCTCTGGTTCTGAGCTGCGGCGGGAAGCACCGCAATGACGGCGGCACACAGCCAGATGAGAATCGCGAGCACGCTGCGGGTTGTAATTGCCATGGCAGTCCCTCCCCTCGATGGATTGCTGCGATAAAAGAGAATAGCGGCACCAGACCCTAAGTGCAGATTCAGTTACAGATCGGTTCAATTCCGGTGAAAAAAACGTCGCGAGCCAACGTGCCGATCCTCGACGCGGGTCTGAGGCATTGCGCATTGCCAGCATTGATACCGTGACCCTCGTGCGAGCCTCCCCCACTCTCCCGCCGCTAACCCGAGAGGTTCGCAAGCGGGTCGCGCGTGGGGAGCCACCACCGCTTTTTAGCGGGCCGCGCCGCGTGCGGGATTGGTGAACGGCGGCGGTTTTGCGCTCGGAGAGGAGCAGGCGTAAGTGCCGAGGATGGCGCAGGTTCCGCGAGGGTTTTTCGCGCGCCGTTTCTCCGTTCACATCGCAGGGGGGTGGACCCCGAGTGCAACCCCTGGGGTCGCGCTTGGGCATGCTCGTGGGACGCTCTGCGAACTCTCCGGAGAGTGGGTTTCTCTCCGACCATCTGGTTAACAGGTGGGCGAAACGGGCGGCGCGCTCGGGAGAGACGACGCCTTGATCCGGGAGCACTCCAGGGCCATGACGCGCGTCGCATCCGCCACCGAGGGCCACGATGGGGCGAGAGTTACGGCGGCGCGCGAAACAGGTGCGGCGCGGTGCGCGCGGGCAGTGGCAGATAGGCGCCAGTTGGGGAGGCCGCAGGAGCGAGAGGCGCAGGGCAGCCTGCGGGCGTGGGCGCAGTAGGCGTTCGACCGAGACCGGAATCGATTGGCGTGCAGACACGGCGCCGGGTTCGTGTCCGACAGGCCTGTCCACTATTTCGGGCAGGAATGCTCATGCCCCTGACCTACGCGACGGCTCCGGTGTTCCACCCAGCCGTTGGCGCTCGTGAATTTCACGGGCTTGGGGGGTCAGGGGCGCACAGGCCAACTGCCCGAGCGTCCCGCGGACTCATTGGAACAGCCCGACCACGCTGTAGTTGTGGTAGCTTTCCGCGATTCCGTCATAGTCGCTGTAGAGCGAGGAAGCTGAATAGGCCGTGTCAGAAAGCGCTTCTACAGCTTCGAATACTCCGTCGTTCTCAGTGTCTAGCAGGATGAGTTTCTGACCATTTGAACAGGTGATGACGTAGCGCTTTAGTTGGTCGTGAAAGCGACAGGCGTAGATATTGACCGCATGATCAAGGCTGGGCTGGGCTGCGCCGTCAAGAATTACGACAGGGGTTCCGGTGTAATTCACCAAATCCAGGCGGTAAAGCTTCGCCTCGGTCGGCGAAAGCAACAGCACAAACCGACCCTCAGGATCGACTTCGATTGATCGTGCCGTGAAGGGGAAGTACCCGAGCATAGCCTTCCGAAGCCGCGCCGCACCCCGCTGCTCTGCTGGGATGTAGGTCCCCCCTGGAATCTGCGCCGAAAGATTCGAAAGCGGCGCCGCAGTGCCAATGGGGGCAGTCGACGACGTCCGAATCGTGTACGGCCCCCCCACCGGGGCGGTGATGCTCCATCGCTCCAAGACCGTTCCTGCGCCAAACCCGCCATCGGCAGAGTCCGACAGCAGGGGAGGCCCCGAAACGAAGAAGTCATTTCCTCCGCGCGAAGCAAAACTCGTTGGAAAGAATGAGGCCTGAGAGTCCAGGATGGCCGTGTGGATGCCAGGGGTTGTGCTCGGGGCGCACGGCACGCTTGCCGCTGCAAAATTCTCAGGAATAGTCTCTGTGAAGGCGAGCCGGACGGCTCCAGTTCCCCCCATTCGCTCTGCATCCACCACGAAGTATTTCGAGCCGAAAAGGAGGAAGTATCCGGCGAGTGCTACTCCCCCCGACTCCGTGGACTTGGATCGTACCGGTGAGGCGTTGCTGCTGGACACTTGATTGAAGGCGACTTCAGACCGCTTCAATCCATGTTGGCTTGAGAGCCACCAAGTAAGCGCAACAGCAAGCACCGCCAAGGCAGACAATCCGGTCGCTAGTCGCAATCTCGAAGCTAGGAATCCGAGTCTCATAGGTACGCTCCAGTGCCGCCGTAGTTGAGGCAGGCTTCACAGCCTTGGGTGGCTGGATACGGCGGGAACGTAAACCCCCAGCTTGGCGGGCCCGCAGCGGGAGGGGGATGAGGGAACAAGTAATCTACGCATTGTGCGGAATGCTCATAGTACTCGCCACCCGGTTGCAAAGCCCTGAGTTGACCGCGAAAGAGCTTGCAGAGGGCGTTCGCCGCCGCGGTATTTCCAGATGCTGCCGCCGCTGCGGCATCCTGACACGTCATGACCGCGCCCCAATATTGCAGTCCGATGTGGGGGCACATAGACACGTCCCCGTCATGCCCCAGAGTGACGCCGCCCGCGTTGGGGCCGAACCCACCCGTGTTAGGCGGAGGCGTCGGTGGAGGAAAGTGGTAGATCTCGTGTCGGCAAATCGCCGCGATCACGTCGACGGCACCGGAAGAACCGGGCGCCGCGATTCCTCTAAGTGCCGGCGTGTTTATATGGACTCGCGTGTCGGGTGGGGTCACCCAGCCGCCCCACTCCCGAGTATCTTCATCGTTGATCGCGGACGCACCTGCGTGTAGGCGCGCCTTTTCTTCGGGACTGAGCGGTGATGTGTCGATCGCCTTGTCCAGTCCCGCTTGAAGCTCAGCCGCCGAGTACTTCGGCTGCTCCGCTTGGCACCCGCAAAACGCGGGCGCAGTCGAGCCGGCATTAGCTGCGGCCAGCGTGGGTAGTGCGAGTACGGAAAGCAACCACGCGGCCACGGCGGTAACCGCGGTGGCGACTCCAATTTGGACTCTGGAGATGGGAAACTTCTTCATGATCCTCCGTGGACAGCAATGAAATCGGCAATTCTCGGTTGGGGGCCGAGCGTGCCCTTGCCCAAGCGGTCGGATGCTGCCTCAGGCGAAGTGCGCAGTCAAGCGAATCATGTCCAAACCTACTGTGCGTCTCTATTATGCGACTGGGAGCACGGAGAACGCCTAGCTGCTGAAGTACGGCGGCGCGGATACTGCTCGAAGCGCACGGGGAGCCGAAGGCGCCCTATTTGAGTAGTGAGCGCAATCTCACCGGAGGTTTTTGTCCAAGAGCATCGCCCGCCTCTCGCCCTCGACTCTGACCTGCCCCGCCGCGATGAGCCCCTTGAAGAGTGGCCTCAACGTCGCGGTATCCGTCCCGAACTGCACCGCGATCTCTTCGCTCTTCTGGCCGGGGTTCTTGCGCACGTAGCTCCAGACTTCGTCGGCGTCGACCGTAGCCGCGAGTTGTTGTCTCGGCTTCGGCGTCAGCGTCCGTCTCCCCACGCGCGGCTTGATGCCGCACAGCGCGAGGCAGGACGCCACGGTGGTACGGGCTTCGTCGAGCGGCTTCCTGATGACCGCGTCTTCGGTCGCGTTCAGAGCCTTGTCCAAGGATCGCAGAGCCATCCCGAGGAACTTCACCTCGGGCTTCGCGCGGACCTTCTTGCGTTCGGCGCGTTGCTTGATGGCGTCGATCTTGGCTTCGAGTGCGGCGATGCGTTGTTCGGTCGTGAGCTTGGTCATGTGCACTCCAGAGAATCGGTGTCAGTCAGAAACGATGCGCGCCAGCCCACCGCGAGCCAGCGTGGACTACTCGACGTCGAAGTTGCGGATCACGGTCGCCAGCAAGTGGTTGTAGTCGCCGCTCGTCGCATCTGCGTGGAACGCGGCCCACTGCTCGTCGGTCCAGCCCGCCTTCGTCGCAGCCTTCCTGCACGCCGCCAGCACTGCGAACGCATTGCCGTCGCGGCCGATCAGTTTCACGCGCGGTAAGTCGGTCATCGACGCAGACTCCGTTCGCTTCCCTTGAATCCCGGCGTGCGCGCTGATTCCTGAATCAAGATCGGCAGCAGCAGCAGATTCGCAATCTGCGTCATCTGGCGCGCGATATGCAGCCGAGGAGGACGCTGCACTGAGGCCGGACGTAGACTGTGAGAACAATGGCAACGACTCACAGGACAGAGCCCGCTGTTGGCGGCGATTCTCCGGCTGGTGTCCGTCGCCTTGCGATGACGCCG
>JAYUUV010000389.1:0-6799 GCA_043754695.1 Planctomycetota bacterium | reverse complement strand
GCTTTCAGGCGCTCGAATTCCCGCCGCGAGAAGGAGCGTTGGTAGATCACGACGGCGAGCGCGCTGAGCGAAAGAGCGAGCAGCCCTCCCACCAGATCGCCCTGCCAAGAACGTCCATTGAACAGGGCCGTGAAGCCACCGCAGACTCCGCGCAGCGTCGCCAACGAGGCCGCGCCGAGCCAGACGACCGCAGCGGCAGCTGCGAGCAGGAAGATCGCTGCGTGCGTAAACTTACGCCGCACGGAAAGGCGCATGCGGTCGGAGAAGACTTCGATCAGGCTATTGGCAGAAACGGCGATTTCCCCGGCGGCCTCGAGCAGGGCCTGCGTGTACTTGCCCCCTTGCGCGGGGGCATGCGCGCCGTCGCCCACGTTGGGCGACGACGCAGCACTGTCTGCGCCGGGTCGCGACGAGGAGTCGCGACCTTGGGAGCCATTCGAAGCCGTCGCGCCCAGGTCGGCGTGTCCGGCAGCGATGTCGTCGGTAACTTTCAAGCAGCTTGCCTGTGTTTGATGGCGGCGGACTTCAGCTACTGCGACGGCCGATGAGCATGCCGACTACGGTCCCGACGGCCGCGGCGATGAGCACCGACTGAATCGGCTTCTCGCGAATCCCTTCCTGGAATCCACCCTTCCATTCCGAGGCGCGCGCCTTGGTTCCGTCGACCATGTGACGCAGTTTGGCCTTCAGCTCGGGCACTGCCGAATCGACGGCATCCGCGGCCAAGTGCATTTCGGCTGCAATCCTACGTGCGGTCGGACTGTTGGCTTCAGGGGTTGTCGTGCTTTGCGTTGTCATGATTTTTCTCCGTGATGAAGTCCTTCGATCGATGAGACATCAACCTAGAGCGTGACGGGGACCGCGACCATCGGCATTAGTAGGGAGCCCGATACGGCGTAGAGGGTAGAAATGCTCGAGCTCTGGAGCGGCGAACAGGCTGTGCGCGGAATGCTTGCTGTGTGAATTGATTCTCGTCGCGCACGATGCGCAGCTCGATCACACGACTAGGCGCGGCGTGAGCCGGCCGCGATCGGCATTTCCAGGCAGATATGTCCGTCAATTTCAGTGATTCGTGTTCCAAGATCATGTCCGTTCCCGCCGCGGATTGCGTGTACAGTTGAGTGACTCTGGCACTGACTCGCCCTCATCTACCGCGCGCGCTCATGGGCCTTGGAGCAAGCCGACGCCTTGCGGCCGGTTTGCTGCTTGCGTTGTTGATCGCCTGCTCCGCGGGCTGCAACTCGACGGTGCATCGTCACGACTGGTCGCACTACAGCGGCCCCGGCGCGCAGTACTTTCAACAGGAGGAGCTGCCCTTCCCGCACGTCGAGGATCCGCTCGAGCCGGCGAACCGCCTGTCCGCCTACGTGAACTATCTCGGGCAGCGATACTTGTTCGCGCCGCTGGCCGCGGTGTATCGGCTCGTCCTGCCGGCGCCTGTGCGCAAGCACATCGCCCTGGCCGGCACGAATTTTCAATACCCCGGACGCGCGATCAACTGCGTCTTGCAGGCGAAGTGGAAGGCTGCCTACGAGGAAACCAAGCGCTTCGCGCTCAACACGACCGTCGGTGTGTTCGGACTGTTCGACCCGGCAACCAAGCTGGGTTGGCATCCGCATCCCGAGGATTTCGGTCAGACGTTCGCCAAGTGGGGCTGGAAGGACAGCACTTATCTTTATCTGCCGGTCATCGGTCCGAGCACCGTGCGCGACGCGTTCGGCAAGGTTCCCGACACGTACACCGATATTTCGATCTTCGATTGGCGCATCGCTGTCGGCCGGGAAATCAACCAGCGCAGTGACCAGGTCGAGCCCGCACTACGCTTGATGGAAGCCAACTACGATGCCTACGAACCGGCGCGAGTCCTGTACAAACTCAACCGCGAACTCGACATCGAGGACTTCTCCTGGGCGAGCGACGAGAGCGGTGCGACACAGACGCTCGATTCGATCTTCCTGAAACCAGAGGACGAGAGTTTTCCAGAGCGCGGCCGCACGCAATCCGTGCAGCTCTCGGCGCAGCAGGAGTTGCCGTTCACGCTCTGGCTCCAGCCCAAGCCGGCGGCGTTGGTCTACCTCGTGGCTGGTCTTGGCGGACACCGGCTTGGGGACGCGAGCCTGGGTCTGGCGGAGATCCTCTACAAGAACGGCAGTTCTGTCGTTGCGCTTTCGAACCCGACGAATTGGGAGTTCATCGCACATGGCTCGAGCGTCGAACTGCCCGGCTACGCTCCCGTGGATGCTCACGATTTGCACCGCGCGATCACGAAGATCGATCGAGTGCTCGCTGCGCGCTGGCCGGGGCGCTTCACATCGAAGCGGCTCGCCGGCGTGTCCATAGGTGCCTTCCAGACGCTGTTCATCGCGGCGAACGAAGTCAAGGCCCAACGCGAAGGGCTCTTGATCTTCGATGTCTATCTGGCGCTCGATCCGCCCGTAAACCTCGAACACGCGATGACGCAGATCGACAAGTTCTACAACGCGCCGCTGAGTTTTCCGCCGCAGGAGCGCGATCGCCGCATCGAAGAGATTTTCGGCAAGGTGCTTTACCTCAGCCACGGCGATCTGCAGCCCGACATGGAATTGCCGTTCACCAAGCTCGAGTCCGAGTTCCTGATCGGTCTCGCCTTTCGCCTGGATCTGCAGTACACGATCCTGCAGACACAGGATCGCCACGACTCGGGCGTGTTGAAGACGCCGCGCTCGAAGCTGCGACGCGCGCCGGCGTTCCGCGAGGCGTCGGAATACTCGTACCTCGAGTACATGTACGCGTTCGTGCTGCCTTATTACGCCAAACGCGAACCGCGCTTGAGTTTCGACGAGGCCGGAGTGCGGCGCTTCTTCTCCGATTGCGACCTGCGTTCAGTCGCCGACACGCTCGAGGCGAACCCGCGCGTGCGCGTATTCGCCAACGAAAACGACTTTCTCTTGCGGCCCGAGGACTTGCGCTGGCTGCGCGAGCGCCTGGGCCGGCGCGCCAAGATTTTCACAGCCGGCGGCCACCTAGGCAATCTGCACCGCAAGGCGATCCAGGAAGTCATCGAGCGCGGCATCGAGGATGCCGCGCTGGAGTCTCCTTCGGGAGACTGAATCAGTCGCGAACCACTACCAAAATTGATCCTCCAGAGTCGGTGAATACGTGGATGTTTGATCGATTCGTCACGATCTAAGCTGAGCTTGATCGCGGTGCTGCTCCGCAGTCCAGCGGGCAGCCGCGGGCCCCGTGCCGTCCGCGCTTCGGATCGTAGAGGTCCTTGTGACTTCTGAATCGATGCACTTTTCCTCTTTTGGGGCGCTCGATCGCCTCCCCACCTCAACCACGGACATGCCATGATCCATGCACGCCTATTCACTCTCGCCGTCCCCTTCCTCCTGAGTTCGTGTGCGTTGTTTTCCGACGATTCAGCGGACACGGCCGGTCAACCGGTCCTGGCGAAGCGAGTCGACACTTCAATGCTGCAGCACGTTCCGGATGCCGAACGCTCGGATGTCACCGAAGCGCGACAGGCCGCGGACGTGGCTCGTGATGCCCATGCGGCGGCAAAGTCCGACACGCTGCAATCCGCTGAGCGGCGCAAACTCGCCGACCGCGAGTTGGACATCGCCCAAGACGAGCAGAAGCGCGCCGAGCAGGCGCTGAAGATCTCCGAGAACGGCACCCAAGAGGAGCTCGAAGCCGCCAAGCAGGCGGTGAGCGACACAACCGCGTTGGTGGCCTCCGGCCGTTCCCGGATCGCCTGGCGCGAATCGCAACTCGCCTGCTCACGCTCGGTGGAAAATCTGAAATTCCGCGAGAGCGCGCTTGCTCAAGCAAAGGTCGAAGAGACGAAGGCCCACGCGGTGAAGCAGCTGGATCGGCCGCAGGCAAAGTCGCTCGACGTCCCTTCCTTCGAGCTTCAAGTGCGCAAGTGCAAAGAAGAGGTTGACCTTGCGCGAGTACGCGCCGATGCCGCGAAAAAAGAAGTCGCAGCAGCCCGCGCTGCCTACGATCTCAATGTCAAAGCGGTTCCGGCTTCCTACCGCAAGGATTGGTCGGACGACGACGTTGAAGCAAAAAACGAGCGTAATCGCGACTGAATCGTGGACATGAAATGGCGGGTACAGGCGGGTGAGAGCATCACCCGTTCGCAGCTTGCCCGCCTAAGTCGAACACGCCCCCTTCGCGGCACTCGCCTAGAACGCTCAGGGGGCGAGTGCGGATGCCGTGTCGCTCGGCATTCGCCGGGGGCTCGAACCCGCGATGGTTAACTCCCTGGAATTGTGACGGTTTCGCCTCGGGGTCGAGCCAAGCCCCAGCCAGAAGTGTTGCGGCGAGCGCAGCGAGCAGACGTGCGAGGCGCGCCGCACCGGAGCTCTCCCGTCCCATTAGATTCGCGAGTCGTGGCCTCGAACCCATAGGAATCGACGCGCAGCATTTGCTTCTTAGAGCCTCTTCGCGACGGGCAGGTCCATCTAAGACCAGCGCGGAAGCAGTCCACGGCTTCACGGCGGACAAGCGATGAGTGCAAGCGCGCGCCCTGGATAGGTCAATCGATCCGCGACAGCCTACGCACGCCCTCATCGAGGCATGCGGGAGTCGTCGCGATCGAAGTGACGATGTTGCTTGATGGCCGCGATCCACTCAGCGGCGAAGGCGGCAAGTTGTCGCCCTCCACCATTCACGACGCCGCGATCCGCATGCACCGCCTTGCCCGTCACAGGAACAAAGGCCACGCCGGCGGCTTTCAGCAATTCTGTGCCCTCATTCGTCGCGCCGATCGCCTTGGAATGCGCGAACGCTTCACGGATGAACCGAACGGCCAGTGGGCTCGCGCACAATTTTTTGGTGCTGGCGTCACCACCGGGGACATACATCGCGTCGTAGAACACCGAAGCCGAAGTGGAAAGCGTCTTGGCCACGTCGACCCTTCGACCTTCAACCGACCGGATTTCTCCGAGAACGGCGCCGACGATCTCGACCTTCGCTCCGGCTGCGACGAGCGCTCGAATGACGAACTCCAAATCGTCCGCCCGAACTCCTGGGGCGACCAGCGCGGCGATCTTGCGCGTGCGAATGGAGTCCTTGACAGAATGCGTGAGGCTCAAGGAAGCAGCGGTTTCGAGGGGGCGGCCCTTCTTCATGGCGAGCGGACCTATCACCTTTGCGCGCGGCCCGTTGCGCTCCATGGAAACGCCGATCTCTTCGGCGACTTCACGCGCGAAGTCTTCGTCGATGTGTCGGAAAAGCGCGATCACACGCTCGCGAATCGCCAAACGTTCGACCTTGGCGAGTTCGAATCGACAGGCGTCGCGCAAGTGCTCGCGCTCCGGCTTGGACTGGCTGTTCAGGAACAGCCGCGCCTGGCTGAAGTGATCGAGAAAGGTCGCGCTGCGTTCGCGTGTCTTGGATCCCTCGATCGCCAGGGAGCGGTGCATGAATCCGACCGGATGTTTCGCCGCGAGCGCCGGCATGTCGCCTTCGATCGAATTGGGGTGATAGAGCGCCTTCGCCGTAGGAATCGTGCGCCGACCGAAGCCGTCTTGCTGGTGGTTGTGCACCGGCGCGATCGGACGATTGATCGGGAATTCGGCGAAGTTGGGGCCACCCAGGCGCGTGATCTGCGTGTCGAGGTACGAGAAAAGTCGAGCCTGCAGCAAGGGGTCTTCGCTGAAGTCGATACCGGGAACGATGTTGCCCACGCAGAAGGCGACCTGTTCCGTCTCGGCGAAGAAGTTGTCGGGGTTCCGATCCAGCGTCAGTCTGCCAACGCGTTGCACGGGAACGAGTTCCTCGGGCAGCAGCTTGGTGGGATCGAGCATGTCAATGCCAAAAGCCAACGCGTCGGCTTCCTGGACGATTTGCAGGCCGAGTTCGTACTCGGGGAAGTCACCGGCTTCGATACAGTCCCAAAGATCGCGGCGATGGAAGTCCGGATCGCGGCCAGCGAGCTCCTGCGCTTCGTCCCAGACGAGCGAGTGCGCGCCCAGCAGCGGCTTCCAGTGAAATTTGCACAGTACGGATTTCCCCGCTGCATTGACCAGCCGGAAGGTGTGCACCCCGAAGCCATCCATCATGCGATAGCTGCGCGGCAGCGCGCGATCCGACATGACCCACATGACCATGTGCATCGTTTCAGGCACGAGCGAGACGAAGTCCCAGAACGTGTCGTGCGCGGAGGCGGCTTGCGGCATCTCGTTGTGAGGCTCGGGCTTGACCGCGTGCACGAGGTCAGGAAACTTCAGGCCGTCCTGGATGAAGAAGACGGGCATGTTGTTGCCGACCAGGTCGAAATTCCCGCTGCGTGTGTAGAACTTGGTGGCGAAGCCGCGCACATCGCGAGCCGTGTCGGCGGATCCGCGCGAGCCCACCACGGTCGAGAAGCGCACGAACACCGGCGTCCGCGCAGCCGGATCGCAAAGGAAGTCGGCGCAGGTGTAGCGCTCGAGCGACTCGTAGACGCGGAAGAATCCGTGGGCGCCTGAGCCCCGCGCGTGCACGACTCGTTCCGGAATGCGCTCGTGGTCGAAGCGCATGATTTTTTCACGGAGATGAAAATCTTCGAGCAGCGTCGGTCCCCGGGCTCCGGCCTTGAGGGAATCGTCCGTGTGCGGGATCGGAATCCCTTGATCGGTCGTGAGCCGGGTGTCCGCCGATCGTTCGCGAAAGGGTTCGAGATGCTCGTCCGGGGCAGCGCGTTTCCCCTTCGGCGCACGCCCCGAAGGTCGAGCCGCGGTCGACTGCTGGCGGTCGGGATCCGGGCTGATATCAGTGCGATGCGCTTGGCGCTTCTTCATGATCAATACTGCGATTACGAGGCGGT
>JAYUUV010000388.1:0-6290 GCA_043754695.1 Planctomycetota bacterium | reverse complement strand
TGGTTCAGCCCATTCCCCGATCGTGCGCGCAAGAGGCTAGCCCGAGTTCCCGCCAGGGTTCGAAGGAGCGAGTGTGACGATTTCGTCGGTCGCGGCTAGCCTGAGTACAACCGAGGTGCCCATGAACATCGCAAGATACTTCTGTCCGCTGCTCTCCGGCGCATTGCTGAGCCTCATGTCCGCCAACGCGAGCGCGCAGTCGACCTGGTACGTCGATGTCAACGCCGCGCCGCCTGGCAGCGGAACGCCGACGAATCCGTACGCGAGCATCCAGTACGCGATCACTCGCAACACGACCTTGAGCGGCGACACGATCCTGGTCGGGCCGGGGCTTTACGTGGAGAACATCGTCGACTATCCCAAGTCGATCACCGTGCGCGCCAGCGCGGGACCGCTGCTCACCGAGCTGCGCCCGCAGAATCCGCTCGCGGCCACGGCTTACTTGGATCAAGGCTCGACGATCGAAGGCTTCACTCTGACCGGCAATTGGTCGACGGGCCTCAATGGCGGAGCTCTCAACCTCGAGAATTCGCTCGCGATCCGCTGCATCGTCCGCGACAACCCGACGATGGGCGTGTTCTCCTACAACGCGTACCTGCGCAATTGCACGATCGTCGACAACGGGACAGGGATTGCCGTCGAATTCTTCGCCGGAGTCGATCTCTTGAACACGATCGTATGGTCGAGCAACGGCTCGGACCTGCTCGCCAGCGCATTTCCGCCCATGGCGAACTACAGCGCGGGCGGATTGCTCGCGACGACTGTTGGCGTCGGCAACATCATCGGCAGTCCTGGCGTGTGGGAGATCGACGGCTCGCGCTATCGCCTGCGCCCCGGCTCGTCCTGCATCGATGCGGGCGATCCCAATTCGCCGCTAGATCCCGACGGAACGCGCGCGGACATTGGCGCGGTTCCTTACGACGCGAGTTTCGCCCCGGCGCCGGCGAGCTACTGCGTGGGCAAGCTGAACGGCCAGGGCTGCGTGCCCGCGATCGGCGCGGTCGGCACGGCCAGCGCCAGCTCGCTCGCGCCGTTCACGATCAGCGCCGTGAACGAAGTCGACAACAAGCCCGGCCTGATGTTCTTCGGCTTCGGCAAGCGCGCGGTTCCGTTCCAAGGCGGCACGTATTGCGTCGATCTTCCGATCAAGCGTGTCGGCGCGCAGAACTCCGCGGGATCAGGCGCGTGCGGTGGAGCGTTCGCTTTCGACATGCGCGCGTACATCCAAAGCGGAGTTCATCCGGGCCTCGTGCCCGGTGCGATCGTGTATTGCCAATGGTGGAACCGCGATCCATTGGATCCCGCGGGATTCTCGAGCGGACTCTCGAACGCGATGTCGTTCGGGATTGCGCCGTAGCTGCCTGGCTCCCCCTTCAACGGGTCGTGATCGAATGGTTGAAGGAGGCCCCTGGCAGCGTACACGACTGGTTCAGACGGGAGCCAAGCTCCCCAGCTTCGTCGCGAGGAACTTCTCGAGCTTGACCGAATCGGCCGCGAAAAGCCGAATCCCGTCGCTCAATTTCTCGGTCGCCATCTGATCTTCGTTGTGATTCCAGCGGAAGATCTTCTCGTCCATCTTCCACTTCTCGACTTTCGCTTCCTTCGCCGACTTCGCCGAAAGCTTCGGAGTCACCGTGCCCGGCTTCTTCTGCAGCTCCTCCAGCAAATTCGGGCTGATCGTCAATAGATCGCAACCGGCCAGCTCGAGAATCTCCTCGTGATTGCGGAACGACGCGCCCATGACTTCGGTCGCGTGGCCGAACTTCTTGTAGTAGTTGTAGATGTTCGTGACCGAGATCACGCCCGGATCTTCATTGGGCTTGTAGCTCGCGACACCGCTCGACTTCTTGTGCCAGTCGAGGATGCGGCCGACAAACGGCGAGACGAGTTGCACGCCGGCTTCGGCGCAGGCGACAGCCTGGGCGAAACTGAACAGCAGCGTCAAATTGCAACGGATGCCGTCGCTCTTGAGCTGACGCGCCGCTTCGATGCCTTCCCACGTCGAAGCGAGCTTGATCAGGATGCGCTCCTTCTGGATTCCCGCGGCCGCGTACATCGCGATCAACTGCTTCGCCTTGGCGATCGACGCCGTGGTGTCGAAGCTCAGGCGCGCGTCGACTTCCGTGGACACGCGATTGGGCACGATCTTCAGGATCTCGATGCCGAAACCGACGGCCAAACCGTCCATGGCGGCATTCAATTTTTCCGCCGGCGAGCGGCCGCTCTTGCCCGCGTCGGCAACGACCTTTTCGACGAGCCCCGCGTACTCGGGCATCGTCGCCGCCTTGAGGATCAGGCTCGGATTCGTCGTCGCGTCGCGCGGCTGGTATTTGCGGATCGATTCGAAGTCACCGGTATCGGCGACCACGACGGAATGTTGCTTGAGGCTGGAAAGAAGGTCGCTCATGGTCGGGCCATGGTACGCGGCCCGGCCCCGCCCGCAACCGGTCCGGCCATTCCGTGGGCGGTTGACCTTATTAGTTGGAGCGCTGTGCGCTACCCTCGACGAGAGCAGGCCGTTTTGGATCCATGAAGTCAGCGCTCGAGTCCCGTTGGTTCGCTCTCGCGTCGATCGGCGGCGTGTTGCTCGCGGCGCTTGCGCAGGGTCCCGCGGCCGTTCACCAGGCCGGCGCCACGTCCATCGATTTCAATCGCGACGTGCGGCCGATCCTCGCCGATCGCTGTTTTCGCTGCCACGGCCCCGACGCCGGTCCGCGCAAACGCGGCTTGCGACTCGACACGCAGGAAGGCTCGCGCGCGCTGCTCGAGAGCGGCAAACACGCGATCGTTCCCGGCGATCTGGTTGCCAGCGAACTCGTCGCGCGCATCGCCTCGGACGACGACAGCGAAATCATGCCGCCGCCGGAATTGAATCGGCCGCTGAGCGAGGCGCAGAAGTCAACGCTGCGACAGTGGATAGCCACCGGCGCGGTGTACGCACCGCACTGGGCCTTCGTCGCGCCGAAGTCGCACACGCCGCCCTTGGTCGCGAACAAGGAATGGAAAGCGGGCGCGATCGATCCATTCGTTTTCGCACGGCTCGAAGCCGAAGGATTTGCGCCTGCGCCGCGCGCCGATCGCGTCACACTTTTGCGGCGCGTCTCGCTGGCGTTGACGGGCTTGCCGCCGACGCCGGAGGAAGCGGCTGCGTTCGGACGCGACGAATCCGCTGACGCCTATTCGAAGGCAGTCGATCGCCTGCTCGCCTCACCACGCTTCGGCGAGCGCATGGCCGCGGATTGGCTCGATGTTGCGCGTTATGCCGACACCTTCGGTTACCAGTCCGACTGGGACTGTCAGACCTGGCCGTGGCGCGATTGGGTGATCGGTGCGTTCAACCGCGATCTTGCCTATGACGAATTCGTGCGCGAGCAGATCGCCGGCGATCTGTTGCCCGGCGCCACGCGGGATCAAAAACTCGCGACGGCGTTCAACCGCTTGCACCGCGCGACGAACGAGGGCGGCTCGATCGACGAAGAATTTCGCCAGGAATACGTCTCCGATCGCGTCGCGACGGCGAGCACCGCGTTCTTGGGCCTGACGGTCGAGTGCGCGCGCTGCCACGACCACAAATACGATCCAATTTCGCAGCAGGATTATTATTCGCTCGGCGCGTTCTTCGCGATCGACGAGTCGGGCACGTATGCGTATTCCCATCGCGCGACTTCGCCGCCGGCGTTGCGCCTGCCGAGCGCAGAGCAGGAAGTCGAACTCGCGCGGCTCGCAGGAGCGCTGACGGAAGCCGAGTCGATTCATCGAAAGACACTCGCCGCACAACACGACGCCTTCGTGCAGTGGTCGAAGACCTCGCCGACAATCGAGGTCGCGCCCGCGTTGAGACAATTCCCGCTCGACGGCGAGATCGAAGGTCCTTCGGGCAAGGCTACCGCGCTCGATGGCGACAGCGGGCCTTCCTTCGGCGACGTGCCGGCGTTCCGGCGCTGCGATCCCTACAGCCTGGTCTTCTGGATGCGTTGCCCCGACACGAAGCAGCGCGCAACCGTGATCCACACCGCGCCGTTCACAATCGAGTCCGACCAGCAGGGTTATCAATTGATGTTGGAGGACGGGCGGCTGGCCTTTGAAGTCATCCACTTCTGGCCCGGCTCGGCGGCGGCGATCAAGACCAGCGAGGCGTTTCCGCTGGCGCGCTGGGTTCAGGTCGCCGTCAGCTACGACGGTTCCTCGCGCGCGTCGGGGCTACACATTTTCCTCGACGGCGCCGAGGCGAAGACCGAAGTCGTGCGCGACCATCTCGACGGCGCTGCGAGCGCGCGCATTTTCCAGATCGGCTTTCGCGATCGCGATCTTGGTTTCAAAGGCGGAGCTGTCGATGAACTTTCCGTGTTCGATCGCGCGTTGACGGCGCCGGAAGTCGCGGAATTGCGCGCTGCCGGTTCGGGTGCCGCCGTCGGCGGCGAACTCGAGAGTTATTACCTCAATCGAATCGACAGCGCCGCTATCGCAAGTGCCAAGGCGCTGCGCGACGCGCGCGCGGCACATCAAGATCTGTTCGATTCGATCACCGAGATCATGGCCATGGAGGAATCCAGCATCGCGCGCGAGTCCTTCGTGCTTTCGCGCGGTGCTTACGATCAGCCGGATCGCGCGCGGCCGGTCTGGGCGGACCGCGCGCTGCCCGCGATCATGGCCTTCGATCCGGCCTGGCCGAAAAACCGCCTCGGGCTCGCCGACTGGATGACCGACGCGAAAAATCCGCTGGTCGCGCGCGTCGAAGTGAATCGACTGTGGGCGATCTGCTTTGGCCGCGGTCTGGTGGCAACGCAGGAGAACTTTGGCCTGCAGGGCCAGTCGCCGAGTCATCCTGAATTGCTCGACACGCTGGCCGCGCGCTTCATGGCCGGCGGCTGGAAAATCAAGGCGCTGTTGAAGGAGATCGTGCTCTCGTCGACGTTCTGCCAGTCGTCGAATGCGACGCCGCAAAGGCGCGAGAAGGATCCGGAAAACGTGCTGTTGTCGCGCGGTCCGTCGTTCCGCGTCAGCGCGGAAGTCCTGCGCGACAGCGCGCTCGCCGCTTCGGGTCTGCTGTTCGAAAAGCTCGGCGGCCCGAGCGCAAAACCCTGGCAACCCGCGGGTCTGTGGGAAGATGCGGGCGCAAGCGGTTCGTACACGCCCGACACTGGACCCGATGCGCATCGTCGCAGCCTGTACACGTTCAAGAAACGCACCGCGCCGCCGCCGAACATGCTGGTCTTCGACACGGGCAGCGGCGAAAAGTGCCTGGCACGCAGGCAAGTGACCAACACGCCGCTGCAGCAACTCGCGCTGCTCAACGATCCGGTGTTCTTCGAGTGCGCGCGCGCGCTCGCGGCGCGCGTGACGAAGGAGGCGCTCACTCCGGACACGCGCATCGTGCGCGCGTTCGCGTTGCTCGCGGCACGCGAGCCGCGCGCGCACGAACTGGACGCGTTGAGCGCGCTCTACGACGAGCAGGCGCTGAGCTTCATGAGCGATCCCGATGCATCCAGGGCCGTGCTCGCCACGAATTCGGCGGACGCGGAACTCGCGGCCTTGACCTTGGTGTGTTCCACGTTGCTGGCGAGCGACGCCGTGCTGATCAGCCGATGACGAACAACCCCGAACACGGTCCCTCGTTCACGCGCCGCACACTGCTTGGCGCATCCGCCCTTGGACTCGGCGGCGCGATGTTGGGTTCGCTGGCGAATTTCGCCGCTGCAACTGTGCGCCGTGCACCCAAGGCCAAGCGCCTCGTCTATCTTTTCCAGGCCGGCGGCCCGTCGCAATTCGAGACCTTCGATCCCAAGCCGCTCTTGCGCGAGCATCACGGCCAGCCGTTGCCCGATTCCGTGCGCGGCGGTCAGCGCCTGACTGGAATGAGCGCAAATCAGGCGATTTTGCCGCTCGCGGGCTCGTTCACTGAGTTCCATCCCTACGGCAAGTGCGGCACCGAGGTCAGCGACCTTTTGCCCTTCACCGCGAAAATCGTCGACGATTTGTGCGTGATTCGATCGATGCACACCGAAGCGATCAATCACGATCCCGCGATCACGTTCTTGACCACCGGCCACCAGCAACCCGGCCGGCCTTCGCTCGGCGCGTGGCTGTCGTTCGGTCTCGGTAGCCAGAATCCGAATCTGCCCGCGTTCATCGTGCTGGTCTCGAAGGATGCGTCGCGCGATCAGCCGCTCTACGCGCGCCTGTGGGGCAGCGGCTTTTTGCCGAGCCAACATCAGGGTGTGCAGTTCCGCGCCGGCGCCGAGCCGGTCCTGTACCTGAAGAATCCCGACGGCGTTTCCGCGCGCGCGCGG
>JAYUUV010000387.1:0-8332 GCA_043754695.1 Planctomycetota bacterium | reverse complement strand
CCACAGTGCTTGATTTGGGTTCATGGTTGCTCCGTGCTGCAAGATGCCGCTTTGGATGATGGATTGAAAGAAGAGAGCCGAGCTCAGTCAGTAGGCTCGCGGCGTCGAAAGCCGTCTTCGTAGAAGCCGTTGCCGTCCCACGCGGGGGAGCGAAAAGGCATGATTCCTCGCACAGTCCTGCGCACCTTCTCGTCGAAGAGGTCCCACTCGAAATCGCCGAGGCCTGGGAAAACCTCATACAGCGATTGATACCCCGACGAGTCGTCACAGCGAATCGCATGACGCTCGACGTTTAAATCACCGCGCGGAGTCCACATCAGCCAGCGCCCCACAAAGCGGCCGTCGCTGTCGAATTCGCCGCAGGCCAAGGGCGATCCATCGCTGTAGCAATATCGCCACCAACCGACGGGGCGCCCGCCGGCGACTTGGCCCTGCGCGAGCAGGTGCCGCGTGCCTGGATAGTAGTAGAGCCCGTGGCCATCGACCAACGGAGCGGCAAACGATGCCTCATGCCATTCGACGACGCTGTACTCGGCTGGAGCCGTGAAGAACTCCGCGGATTCCACGGGGCGCACAGCTGCGCACGCTCCTGCAAGAAGCCCGAGCGCCAACCACGCTTTGCACACTGGAAACCCCATGAATCTCACTGTCCGGCCACGGTAACACCGCGGCCAGTACCCGGGCAACTTGGACCTCGGCCAGGAGCCGGTGCTCACGGTCGAACGCGAAACCCCGATAGCTCGCATCTGGCGCTCAGTGCTTCGTCGAAGCAAAGGCTCGCATGAGGAACGCGAGCAGTCGGGTGTGGAACTCTTTCGGTTGCGCGAGGTAGCAAGCGTGGTCCGCGTCCGCGATCACGGACTTTTCGGCGTGGGGAATCGCCTTGGTGAGCGTGTCGGCTTGCACAGGCGCGATCACCGCATCATTCGCGCCCCAGACGACCAGTGTGGGCACCGCGAGCGCAGCGAGCTTGGCCGAAAATTCCTCGACACCGACCGGTGCAATCGGAATGAACGCGGCGACGCGCTCGGAATGCAACACTACGAACGGAAACGCGAATCGACCGCTCATCGAAGGCGAGATCAGCGCGCATTTCACGATCGAGAGTGAGTCGCAGAGTTCGAGCACGAAGCGCTCGGCGTCGAACTCTGCACTCTGCGATTCGCCGAAGCCGGGCAGATCGATAGCAATCGCGCGATAGCCGTTCGTGGCGAGCAGCGCGAGTGTGCCGAGCTCTTCCCAGGTCTTCGAGCTGTACTTCGCGCCGTGCAAGAGCAGCACGCAAGGAGCCGTGTTCGCGCCCGCGGATCGGTAGACGATCGTCACGCCGCGTACGACGACTTCGCGTCTGGCGATGGCGACCGCGCGCGGAGTGGCTTCGTGCCCCGAGTCCGGCGGCGGTGAATGCGAGCCGCTGCAGGCGCAGAGTGTGAAGGCGATGGGGATGGAAAACGCGCGCAACATCGTCGGCGATGCTAACCGCGCGGCGAGAAAAGGGCCCAAGGGCGCGGGCCGCGAGCTGCTGACGTCGCGCCGCGCGTAGGCTGCCCGGGTACGCCAGGCTGCCACTGGAGGGGGGCGGGCGGTTGTGCTACTTGTCGAGGACAAGACCGATTGCAGCAACCAAGCTGGACCGCGCGCACCATCCAACATCTTTTTCGCCCATGACTTCTTGGCAACTCGTCCGAATGTTCGCCGGTATTTTCATCCTGGTGTCGCTCGCGCTCGGCGTGCCGGGCAGCCCGCTGTTCGTCAGTCCATGGTGGCTGGCCTTCACCGCTTTCGTCGGCGCCAACCTGTTGCAGAGCGCGCTGACGAACTGGTGCCTGCGCGAAACCATCATGCGTAAGGCCGGAGCGCGCACGGGCCCTTGAGGGGCGCGAGTCGCTGCGCAAGCAGCGCCTCACCACAACCGACTACCTCGTGCCGGACGCCAGCTCGTCGAAGCTGCGCGGATCGTCGGCGAAGTCACCCAGGTTGTTGTAGTTGATGGCGAGTTCTTCGCCGGCGGCGATGTCGCGCAGCGCGACGAACTCGACCGCGAGTTCAGCCTCGCGGAATTCGTAGCCGAGGTTCGGCGAGAAGGAGTGATTGTAGAGCGAGCCATAACCTAGGACGATGGCTGCGGCCTCGTCGTCCTCGCCCCATTCGAAGTAGTAGTGCGCGAGCTCTGAAGCGGTGATGCGCGCGCGGTCCTCGAGGCTGAGCGCGATCACCGGCGCGCGTTCGACCAGCTCGCCTTGGGCGAAGGCACGCAGCGCGACGACTCCACGGCCGCGGCCGGGGAACGAGGCGATGGCGAGCGCCGGGGCACAGGTCAAATACTCGGAACGTTCCGTGGCGATCAAAGCGCGGGGTTGCACGGTGGTCTTCATTTGGACGGCAGTCGTTTGGCGAATGAATCGCGCGGGAGCATAGGGACTCCAGGACAAGAGAGCCAGATTCGACTCGGACATGCAGATCTGCCTGGAGTTCCGCGACAGGCGTGTCGGAGTCGGAAGGTCCGCTCCCAGCGCTGCTCGCCTGGGAGGCCAGCCTGCGGCTGGTCACGGCTGCGACTCGACCGCTTGCGGCCGCGCGGTCCGCATGGGAATCTCGTGCAGCACCAAGCCCGCAGCTATCCGCGAAACGGAGCCAAGAATGACCAGTCTCGTGATCTTCAACGACGTCGAATGGAAGCCGCCGATCAAGAGCGAGCTGCTCAAGGCGCCCTTGGTCAAGCTCTCGGTGAGCTTCCCCGGCAGCGATCTCGACGAGATGACCGACAAACATCGCAAGAGCTTCGACAAGCACTTCAAGGGCTTCGACGCGAAGTTCGACGCGCTCGGCAAGTCGAAGATCAAGGAGATCCAGGAGGCCGTCAGCGATACAGAGCAGCGCCTGCGCGAAAAGAAGACCAAGCAGACGCCCGAGCAGGTCGTCGAGACAGCGAACAAATTGCTCGCGCAGGCCTTCAAGGTCTTCGAGCAGCAGATCCAGAAGCTGGCGCAGGATTGTTACGAAGAGGCGCTCGCGAAGGCCTACGCGGACATGAAGATGCGCCTGGTCAAGGCGCGCGCCAAAGCGGTGGCCAAGATCGTCGTCATCTCGCTCTTGATCCTGACCGCCGCGGCGTTGACGATCGCGGCCTCCGCCGTCACCGGTGGAGCTGCGACGCCGATCATCATCGGCGCGGTCCTGACCGGGGGAGCTGCGCTGTGGAAGGTCTACAAGGAAGTTCGCGGTGGCTGGGCCAATGCCACGAATCAGATCAAGCAGATCCAAAAAAACATCGCCGAACTGGAAGAGGCCACGAAGTCGCTCAAGAGCATCGGCGAGAAGCAGAGGACGCTGGGCGAGGCGGCGCTTTCCGACAAGCTCAAGGCCGCGAAGACGCTGCTCTCGGGCAAACTCGACGGCCTGGACAAACACGTCGGCCAGCTCGACAAGTTCGTCTTCGAAGCGCGCGAGCAACTCAAATCGCAGCAGGCCGATCTTGCGCTCGTGCTGGCGAAAGCGCGCGAGTCCGGCGACACGGGGCTGGTCAAGAAGGCCGACACGCTGGAATTGGCGATCAAGGATTCCATGACGGCGCTTTCGGGCATGAAGGACGTGCAGACCGAAGCCGCGAAAGTGCGCGCGGAGTTTGCGGCGCAGAAGCTGCCAGAACTTGGGGCCCTCGACCGGCTCGTGCAGCGCGTCCACGAAGCGGGGCCGTACCTGAAAAAGGTTGCCGACGGAGTGAAAGAGGTGATCGACCTCGCGCAGAAACTTTCCGCCGCGCTGAAGTGAACGCGCGAATGCCGCGGCGCTAGCTTGCTATTCCTTGCGCAACGTGCGCAGCGCGCTTTCCAATTCGGTCCTGTCGACGGCGATGCGGAAGCTCTGCTCGCTGCCGCCTTCTGCGATTTTCAGCGTCGCCGGCGAGACTTGGCTCAGCGGGACGGCGGCCAGGTCCAGCTGCTCGGGGCGTGCGACAAAAAGTTCGACCCGCTGTTCACCCGCGGAATTGACCTGATAGGTCAGCGCGCCGCGCGCATCGAAGTAGACCACGCCGCTGCTGCCGGAATCGGGTGAGCCCACACTCTCGTTCGGCCACAGCCGCAGGCCGATGTACAGCGGAGCCGGCGGCGCGAGAGCGGGGTCTTCGAGTTCGACGCGCAGCTGCGTGGCGCGCGCGAGCGTGACACGCCGCGATCCATCGACCCGCTCCAGTTTCGTGCGCATGTATCCGGCAGCGCTGATCACGATGTCCAGCGGACGTCCGTCGAAAAAGAACTGCAGGCGGTTGCCTTCGCGCTTGCAAACCGTCCATTCGGATTCCGCCTGTGCGCTCGCTCGACTTTGCGCGCGTGCGTCGCCGACGGTTTCTCCGCCGGCATCGAAGAGCTGAAGTTCGAGCACTCGTCCGTTGCCCTGCAGATCCAGCGGGTTGAGTCTTGCATCGCGCGCCGTCGTGCCTGCCGCCACGTTCACGTTTTCGACCGAACCAAGCTTCCTGCCGTTGACCGCGTACACCACCTGGACCGACCAGCTGCCCGTGCGCAGATCGCGCAGCGTGAAACGTCCATCGGCTTCGAGCGCGAGTGGCGGCGTGTTGGAGGGAACCCCGCTGATCGACGGATCCGCCTCGCGCTGTGCGTGCACCAGGATCGACGCGGCGTTGAGCGACGGATCGAGCAGCACGCGGCCTGAGATGGCGCCCGCTTCTTCGAGCACAATGCGCGCCTTGAGCTCACCTGCCGGCACGAGGATCGCTTCACCCGCAAAGCCCGCTTTCACGGCTTCGATCCGCAGCGTGCGAATCGGACCGTCGCCGCGGATTTCGAAGCGTCCCTGCGAGTCGCTGCGAGATCCGAACACACGCAGGACGCCCGCGCTCGCTGTGTCGGGATCCGCCGCGCTTTGCAGCTGTGACGCCTGCACGGCCGCGGCCTCGACCGGTCTGCCGCGCGAATCGACGACGGTACCGGCGGCGAGCACCGGGACTTCCGAAAGCGCGAAGTCGCCCAGTTCGGTCGTCCCGCCAAGCACAGCTCCGGACAAATTGCGCCGAGCGACAGCGAGCGGCAATGTGCCGGGGACTGGCACGATGTGGAAGGGGACTAGGCTGCTTCCCTCTTCGGCTCCACTGCCGCGGTAAAGCGCGAGCAGGCGGCCTATCTCCTCCTCTAGCGGGGAGGTCACGATCCAGAAGCGCCCGTCGGCGGCCGTGCGAAGCGACCAGCCGTCTTCGTCCGCGAAGCCGATGCCGTGTTCGATTCGCGCAGAGACGCATGTTCCTTCGAGCGCCTTGCCCTCGCCATCGACAAGCCGGCCGCACAGGACCGCGACGTCGTCGCGCAGCGGGATGCGCAGTTGCATGCGTTCCCCGGCGACTGACGGTCCAGGGCCAGTGCCCCCCTGCGAATTGTCGAGCCCGGCGAGGATCACGCGTACATCGATGTGGTGACCCAATTCGACGTGCTCGAACACGACGCTCGAGCCATCCTGAGTTCGCAACGTTTCGAAGCGGCCTTCGCTCCAGGCGCGCGAACTGCCGTGATCGTCGAAGGCGATGCGGACTTCGAAAGGTACGCGCACCGGCGCTCCGGAACGGTCGATCAGCGTGACTTCGAGGCTTCCGCTCGGCCGCACCGTCAGGACCATGGGCTCGGTGGGGGACGTCGTCCAATCGACCAGCTTCTCCACGGGCGGATAGAACAGCCCCTGGACCGCGACCGTCAGACCCTCGCGCGCTACCGACTGCGAGCGCAGCACCCAGTCCACGTGTCGCAGCACGGCGATGCCGTCGGGCTCGCCGCTCACCGCGGTCAACAGATCGAATACGGCAAGCCTGCGCTGGCGCAGCACGACCGTGGCTCCGGCGAGCGGAGCACCGCCGGCATCGACGACGCGAACGCCAAGGTCTGAATCGGGAGCGAGTCCGACGCTGACCGTTGCATTGCGTCCGGGCGCAAACGTGGCGCAACCCCACAGTCCGGGTGCTTGCGCCGCGATCCTGAAACCAGCTTCGTCATCGGGCACGCGCACCATCCAGAAGACGTCGGCTTCGAGGCGAACGGCCTGTGACTGATGCGATTCGATGGAGCTCGAGCGCAGCCAGCTCTCCAATTCGTCGCCACTGCCTGCGGCTGTGCGCTTGCGCCAATACCACACCACAGCGCCGGGCAGCGGCTTTCCGCTGTCGGCGAGTTCGATGCTGACTTCAGCGACGGGCTCGCCCGCGACCGTGAAAGTCGAAGGATCGGCGACCTTCGCGGGAGCAGGCTCGGCTGAACGCGTGTCGCTCGGCGCGGGATCCTGCACGGAAGTGCGCCCCGGATCCTGTGTCCCCCCGGACGCCGGCTGCGCGCTCGTCGCCGATGCCGGAAGATTCCCGTCCGTGCGTGTGCGATCGGAATCCAGACGCACAAAGATCGCCAACGCAGCCACCAGACCGAGCCCGACGAAGATCAACGCAGTCCTGGCTTGCATGGCTGGAATGGATCACGGCGCGCGCGACTCGACTGTCGCGCGCGCCGTGGCTTCTATCCTAGCGCTCGAGGCGCGTACGGCTCAGTAACCGGCCGGGAACGGGCAGGCGCCCGCGCTCGGGTTGATGTACTGGGTCAAACCGCCGCACGGGTATCCGCTCGGCGGCCTCGGGTTGCCGTTGTTGTTGACCATGTCGAGCAGGTCCTTGACGCACTCCTCGTAAGTGCGCGCCAGGCCCGGCGTCGTCGTGGTCGGGTAGGAACCGAGCAGGCAGTCTGCGAGGTCGGTCACTTCACCGATGGTGATGACCGCGTCGTTGGCGCTGCAGCCGCAGGCCGTAGAGCCTGGCACGCTGGTCGCACGCAGCAGCGGGAAGCCGCAGGCGAGCGGCTGACCCGTGCTGAGCATGGGCACGATGCAGACGTTGGTCTGCGTCTTGACCCCGCCCGGGACGACGAACAGCTGGTGGTTGTCCAGACCCTTGTACTGGATCGCCAGCGTCGTCACGGCGAGTTGCGCCGAGAGCATATAAGCCATGTTCGTCTGGTTGGCTCCCGCGAGCCAAGCCTGGAACACTTGGATGGCGGCCCGCGAAGGCCCGCTCGTCGGCACGTCGAAGTGACTGCCGTTCGCATTGCGCAGGTCCATGACGTTCACGATCTGACGCCACTCCGGATCGTGCTGGGTCAGGACTCGCTGCCCGGCAGCACTGCTCCAGAAGGCGATCGAGTAGCCGTCGCCCGGCGCGCGGAAGCAGTAGTTGCCGAACCTGCATTCCGCCCAGCAGTTGTTCGCGTCGATCGTCACCGAGACCGGCGGTGTCGTCGCGACCCAGTTGCCCGAGGGCGCAACTTCGGTGACGGTGTAGTTGCCCGCCGAGACATCCATGCAGACTCGGCCGCTCGCGCCCGTATACCCGATGTACACGCTTCCATCCGTGAGGTTCGTGGCGACGAACTTCCAGCCGACGATCGGGTCTTCGTTGCGGTCCTTGATGCCGTCCGCATTGGCGTCATAGAACTTGCCGGCGCAGATCCGGCCGAACACTTGGATGCGCTGCTGGCCGACAGTGACGTTTCCGCACTCGTCCGTGGCCGTCCAATTCACGATCGTGATTCCGATCGGGAACTGCGCGGGAGCGTCGTTGGTCAGTGTCACCGGTCCGCCGCAATTGTCCGCCGCCGTCGCCAGGCCGATCGCGACGGGAATTGCGCACAGTTCGTTGGCCGGGGCGCCGAGGACATCGGACGGGAGCACCAGCGTCGGCGCGATCGTGTCCGCCACGTTGATCGTCTGACTCACCGGCGCGGAGCTGTTGCCGCAGCTGTCGACCGCGTGCCAGGTCATCGTTCGCGATGACTTCACATGTCCAGCAAGCGTGCAATCGAGGTTCGACGTCACATCGCTGTCCAAGATCACGGTTGCGGTGCTGCAATCGTCGCTCGCGGTCGGTGCGGTGAAGACCGCCGTCGCCGTGCAATCGATCGTCATGTCGGGACCCGCGCCACTGAGCAACGGGGCCGTCGTGTCGGCCACGTTGATCGTCTGACTGACGGACGCCGAGACGTTGCCGCAGTCGTCGATCGCGTGCCAGGTCTTCGTGCGCGAGGACCTGACGTGTCCCGCGAGCGAGCAGTCGAGGTTCGTCGTCACGTCGCTTTCCTCGATCACGGTTGCATTGCTGCAGCTGTCGCTCGCCGTCGGCGCGGTGAAAACCGGCGTCGCGGGGCATTCGATCGTGGCGTTGGGACCCGCGGCACCGATGGTCGGGGCCGTGGTGTCGGCCACGTCGATGCGCTGACTGACGGACGCGGAAACGTTGCCGCAGTCGTCGATCGCGTGCCAAGTCTTTGTGCGCGAGAACTTGACGTGCCCG
>JAYUUV010000386.1:0-9913 GCA_043754695.1 Planctomycetota bacterium | reverse complement strand
CGCCCGGGCGCGCGTGCACGGCGAAAGGTAGGGTGGAGAAGTACCTGACTCGGTACACCCGGCTACTTCGCGTCCTTGCCCGCACTCCCCAGAACGCGGTCGTAACGCAGGCAGGTTTCCATGCTGAGGCAATTCAGCGCCGTCGCGTAGACGCGCCCACCGCTCGATGACCACGGATCGAGCGCGTCCCACGAGCCGGCCGCGCATTGGCTTGCGGCGCTGCGTTGATGGCCGCCGCTCGCGGTCTCGAGCGCAGCGCGCCACTTGTCCCAACGCGGACCGTCGACCTGCAGCATCGCAAGGGTGCCGAAGTACCAGTAGTAGAAGTCGATGTCGCCCGTGGTCGTATTCCACGTGGGCAGCTTGTCGACCAACAACTTCGCGCCCTTGTCGAGCATCGGATCCGTGTTCCTGGCATCGCTCTGCGCGAAACAGCGCACGACCATCCCAACCGCGGTCATCGCTTCGCTACGTTCGGCGGGGAATTGATGCATCGTTTCGTTCAACCGCGAAGGCGAGCTGCCGCGCTCGGAGTAACCGGTTCGGCCTGTCACCGGATCGGTCGCCTCGGTGATCCAATTCATCGCGCTCATGAAGGAATTCTTGTCGATCACGAGCGACGACATCTGCGCCGACTTGAGCGCCATCACCATCCAACCGGTGACCGACGTGTCGTTGTCGCCGTCGGGCGGAAATGCGTAACGCCAGGCCGAGTACGGATTTTGCGCGCGCAGGATGAAATTGACGCCGCGCTGCGCGGGCTCCTCGAAGACCCGATTGTTCGTCATGCCGTACGCTTCGATCATCGCCAGTGCGGCACAGGCGTGGTTGTACATGTAGTGCTGTCCGACGCGCTTGCCGTAGCAGCCGTCGGAGTCTTGCGCTGAGCGCAGGTAGCTCAGCCCCTTCTTGACGGTCACTGCGTGGATCCCCTGCTCGTGTGTCTCGCCCGCTCCGAGGAAACACAACAGTGCGAGCCCGGTGACTCCGATGTCGTTGGTCGAACTTCCGGCTCCCGCGCAACTGGCGTCCTTGCACTGCGCCGTGAAGCCTGCGCAATCCCAGTGACCATCGGGAGCTTGGTGATTGCTCAGCCAATCGAGGGCCGCGCCGATCGCCTGCGGTGACGCGCTGGCTTTCGACGCGACGGGCTCGGCCGGAGCAGTGACGGCCGCTCGCTTCGCGGCGTCCTTGGCCAGACGAGATTCCGCTGGCGCGGCGGGCGCACCCGGCACCCCCACCGCAACCGCCGGACTCGCCGAACTGTCGGCCGCTGCTGCGGGAGCTTGCGCGGTTTCAGGCGGCGATTTCAGGGCCTCTCTATCGCGGTCCGTGGCACAAGCCGCGAGTGTGACGAATAGGGCGCAGCCGAGCAGGGGCAAGCGACGGGTCCGAGTGATTGAAGGCATGGGAGTACCTTGGCCCGGGGGGGCCGGTTCGACGTCAGGGAGCAGAGTCAGGGCTACCCGATCAATTTGGCCGGGTAACCCGGCACACCGCTACTTGCAGGTAACGATCTTCTCGCTCGAAACCAGGTAGATGAAATCGAACTCCTGGTATTCGCCGGCAACTTCTTGGAAGCCGCTGCAGCGCCCCCGAATGCTTATGGCTCTCGAATCTCGTGACCACCTCGTCTTCCACCACGGACCGGATCCAGGATCGCCTTCGCGCACAGAAACGATCGGTCGAATCGCGCCGGTCTTGACCTGCCAGACGTACAGGCAATGGAAGGCAAAGTCGTCCGAGCGCCAGAAAATTGCCTGGGAGCCGTCCGCAGAAAACTTGGGCAAATGTCCATTTGAGATCAGCCTCCAATCGCCGCCGCGCAGATCGCATGTCCAGAGCTCATCGAATTGCCAGTTCCCATGCTTGTCCGTGAAGGAACAAAGCAAGCGGGCAGGCATTTCTTCCTGCGGCGGAATCAACATGAGTTCGCCGATCGTTCCTTTGGAGCAAATTGTCGGAAGCTCGCGCAGCTCACTACTCTTGTCGAGGATGAGATAGCAGTACTGGTCCTCCATCCAGTTCTCTCCGTCGTACGAAACGATTGTCCACAGCGAGGAAGCTTCATCATGCTTCGCATCGAAAATCCTGCCCTTCACGCGGCGGCGATCGATCGGTAGCTCAGGTTGCGGTCGGTCGGCGACGGCAACCGCGGCAGGCTCCGGGAGGATTTGTGCAAATTCGGCCACATAGCTCTGAGCTTCAGGCTCATCTGCGATCGGACTCGTGACCGGAACGATCTCCGGCACAGGCGGCGCAGGAGGCGAGGAGTGCATGCCGCAGGCGCCCGTGATCGACGCGATCAGGAATGCCGCGACTGCACGGCGTGAAGCAGTTCTCCGTCGTCGATTCCGTCGAGCCACACTCGAAGTGTAGCGGATCTTCCGCGTCGCGAAGCAGGTCTCCGCGCGGCCTGCACGCGCCTGCGCGCGCGCGGACATTGCGAGGAGGTAGGGTGGTGAAGTACCTGACTCGGTACACCCGGCCCGCACGCGCCTTCACGCGCGCGAACGTGGCCAAGAGGCAGGGTGGGCAAGTACCTGACTCGGTGAACGGTAAATGTAAAAGGTCGGCTGGTTGGGTGTCTGACACCGGGCGCCGGCTTCGCAAGCCGGCGCCGTGTCATCGAACCTTCACCAAACCCTCAGGACTACCTGAGCAAGTTGACCAACTCGCTCAAGACCTGATCTGTCGTCGTGATCACGCGCGCGTTGGCTTGGAAGCCGCGCTGCGCTTCGATCAAGTGCACGAATTCCTCGGCAATTTCGACGTTCGAACCTTCCAGCGAACCGCCGACGACTTCGCCGGCTCCCGCTTGCGTACCCTGCGAAATCGTGCGCGCGCCGGAGTTGGCGGTCTCGGCCCACATGTTGTTGCCGACTTCGCGCAGACCGTTTTCGTTGATGAAATTCGCGATGCCGAGTTGGCCGAGCGAAGTCACCTGGCCGTTCGTGTAGAAGCCCTGGATCGTGCCGTCGCCATTGACCGCCATGTTCGAAAGCTCGCCGACACCGTAGCCGTCCTGGCCGTCGGCGAACATCGTCGTCGCGCCTCCGAACATCGTCAGACCGTCGTACAACGAAGGCGAGCCGAGGTCGAGCGCCACCGATTGTCCCGGCTGACCCGTGAACGTGGCCGTGAACGTGTTCGTCGTCGGCAAGGTCGAGATCGTGCCGTTGGCGTTGAAGCGCAAGCCGGTGAGCACGCCGCTGACCGTACCTTCGGCCGGCGGAATCGACGGCGTGATATTCCACGAGCCGTCGTCCTGGCGCTCGAAGGTGAACGTGACCGTATGCGCCGTGCCGGCTTGGTCGAAAACTTCGATCGAAGTGTCCGCAGTGTCCGGGCCCGTGCCCACCGTCGAGGCGAGGAACGCGTGTTGCGACCACTGCGTCGCCCCCGTCGCTCCGGTTCCGTCCTGGATCGACAGCGACAAACCTGTCGCGCCGGTCTGGTCAGCGGTCATTTCAATCTTGCCGGTGGTCGCGTTGAGCGCAGGCGTCGCGTTCGGGAAGAGGTTGTCGATGAAGTTGACCATGTCGCCGAGCGTGTCGCCGTCCTGGCCGACGCCCGTGCCGAACACAAAGGTGCCGCTGACCGGCGTGCCGTCGGTGTCGACGCCGCTGATCGAGATTGCGTCGCCGGGAACGTAGTCCTTTACGTTCGAAGGTAGATTGTTGAGCGCCGTCGCAGCACTCGCGGTGGTCTGTGTGCCAGCGACCAGATTGGTCGGCAATCCGGTCAGCGACGCAAGGTCCTTGCCGGTCGCACCGGGCACGACCTTGACGCTGGCCGCGCTGCCCGTGCGATCGCTCGTCACGGAGACTGAGCCGTTGCCGGCAACGGCAGCGGTCACGCCACTCGCGTTCAAGGCGTTGATCGCGTTGACGATGTCGAGCGCCGTCACACTGCCGGTCGCGCTGAGCACGGAGACTTTTTGCGGCGCGCCGCCGGAGACGACCAGGTCCATGGTCCAGGTTTCGCCGATCGGAACCGCGTAGGGGCCGGAGTTGCTGCCGGTGAGGTTGGCCTGCGTTCCGTCCGCGAAGGCGGCGGAAGAGCTCAACACTTGGGCGAGCGGTCCTTTGACTTCGGCTGGCAGGTTGCCCGTGAAACTCAGATTGGCGGTGACCGCGGGCGGGTTGAGCGACGTCGAATCGACGTCGATCGCCTGGCCCGCCTGGCTGAGCACCAGGTAGCCCGTGCGCTGATCGACGAGCCGGCTCGAAGCATCGAGCCCGAACGTGCCGACGCGCGTGTAGAGCGTGTTGATCCCGTCGCTCAACATGAAGTTCCCGCGGCCCGAAAGCGCCAGGTCGAACACGCGGCCGGTGTTGGTCAACGAGCCCTGCGACATGTTGCGGCCGATGTCGGCGAGTGTCACGCCCATGCCGACTTGCATCGGGTTTCGGCCGCCGGTCGTGCCGGTGGGCAGCGACGCGTAACGCAACGTCTGGCTGAATTGATCAGCGAACGTGGCGTGCGCCGACTTGAAGCCCGCGGTCGAGGAGTTGGCCAGGTTGTTGCCGATGACGCCGATCCAGTCTTCGTTGGCCTTCAGGCCGGAGAGCGCGGAGTAAAGCGAACTGCTCATGATTTCTTCGTGGTGCTCGTGGTGTGGATGAGAATTGTTCTAGTTGAAGCGCGCCGACTTCAGGGCGCGGGCGTGACCGGCGGCGTGCCGATTTCCTTGATCGCGGCCAGCGGAACGTCCTTGCCGCCGATGTTGAGCACCGCCGCACCGTCGACGATGCGCACGCTGTCGACCTTGCCCCAGGACTCGGTCTGCGTCTCGGGGTTGGTGTACTTGACGTCCTTGCCCATCAAGGCGCTGGCGTCGGTCAGTTGCTGCATCAGCGCGTTCGATTGCTGCAGCACGGCGAGCCCGACGATGTTGTCGTTCATGTTCTGCATCTGCTCGAGCGAGCTGAACTGCGCGAGCTGCGCCAACATCTCGTCGTTCTTCGACGGGTTGAGCGGGTCCTGATTCTTCAGCTGCGTCGCCAGGAGATTCATGAAGGAATCCTTGCCGACTCCTCCGCTCTTCTTGTCGGACGAAAGCGTGGAGATGGCTTCGGTGGCACTGGTTCCGTTGACTTGCATGGCAATTCCTCGTTCAGGCGTAAGTGTCGACACCGCTCGCGGACAGTCGGCGCGCCAGAGCGCGTTCGAGAGCTTGCGGAGCGAGATTCGCGGACGGAAAACTCGCGCGCGGCGAGCGGGAAGGTGAGGCATGTCCACGGCCCGACGGATCGCCGGCGTGGCTGTTCGTGAAACTGAAGACCATCGCGCTGGGCAAAACGCCGTGCTGCGCAAGTGCGGCCTTGAGTTCGGGTGCGTGCAACTCGAGCGCGCGCAGCGCCTGGGCCGATTCCGCGCGCACCTCGGCGGTCAGCGTGCCGTGTTCGACGCGCAGCCGGATCGAAACGCGGCCGAGGGCTTCGGGCGCGAGTTGAATGTTCGCTTCGCGCAGGTCCGCCGAAAGTCCGACGCGCACCTGGCGCAGGATCTCGGCGGCGGATTCGCTCGCGGCGTGGCTTTCGTGCGCGTGCGAGGCCTTGGTCGCGGTACTTTCCGCAAGCTGCGCGAGGTCGCGCGCGAAGTCGGGCGACGTAGCGCTCGATGCGGGCAGCGCGCGCGCGAGCGCGTCGGCGGCCACATTCGCGGCCGCATCCGTGGTATGCGTGTGCGTCGTGGTCTGCGCCAAGTCGAGCGAATCGCTCGCGGGCTTTTCACCGATGATTTGCGGCTCGTTCACGAAGAGCTGCAGCGCGTTCAACGTTTCAGGCGGCAACGTGGCCGTCACCTGGGGCGTCCTGACCGCCGAAGCAAGCGTCGCGGCGAGCACACCTGCTGCGGGTTGTGCAGGGGCGGCGGCATTGGCTGTCTGCGCTTGCGGCGCTTCCTCGGAGGTGGCTGAAGCAGATTCTGCTTCGACAGCCAAGCTCGGCAGCGATTCAGGCTCGACGACAAGCTCGGGCTGCGTTTCCTGCTTGCCCTCGGTCGCCTGGGTCGTACTTGCGGCCGGCTTCGAGCTCGGCGGCGGCGCTTGCGCTTCGACAGCCGACGACTTCTCGACGTCCTGCTCGCGACCGGCCACCTCGCTCGCTTCTGGCCTCTCTTCCTTATGGATGTCCTTTTGGGTGTCCGCGCGCGTGACCGGTTCCCGTTCCTCTGCATCCTTGCGGACATGGCCGGCCGACTTGTCCGCGCGCGAGGGCCCGTCAGCACGTTGCTGCTGAGCGTGGGCCTGATTCAGGTGCTGCTCGAAGCGCGCCGACTCGCGCGAGCTCTCGGCCGCATCGCGAACCGTCGGCTTCGCAGCTTCGATCGCCGGTTTGGCCGGCCGCAGTCCAGGGAGCGCTTCCATGTGCCCCACGGCTTGCAAGCGGGTTGCCAAGCTCGGGCGGGCGCGAAGAGTGCGTTCCTGGCCTCGCGCACCAGGGTCGCGCTGCCGAGATCACTTCGCGGCGCGCAAGCCCTTCGCAAGGGGGCATGAATCCAAATCCGCCCGCGAAGAAACTTCTTGCTCGCTTGCCAAGGGCGCAGCCCGGACTACGGGTTTATCGTTGGAATCGAGCTTGACTCCATTACGACAACGTCATCGCGCCTGCGAAGCTCTGCGTACCCCGCAGTGCCCGGGCTCGACGGTAGTCCGCGGGGTACTCTTCGGGTACTTCCCCGGCCGCCTGGACTGCTGGCTCTGCCCTCCCCTGCTCACTCTCGCGCAAGCTGGAGTAGCAGTGGGGCAGCGTCGGAAATCGTCCCGTCCGGTTATTGTTGACGAAGCAAAATCCACGTCCAAAGACCGCCCGCAGCCTCGACCGCACCCCTGCGGCCGGTGCATCTCGCGGGTCGGAGTTCCGCACACCACGACTAGCAACGATACCTGGTTCCATGGACAACATGAATCGACTCCTCCCGCTGGCCATCCTGGCCCTGGGTTCAGCCTCCGCCTCCGCGCAACACGCTCAGGTATCCGCGGTCGCGGTCAACCCGCACAACATCGGCGAAGTTTGGGCGACCAACCGGGACAACAACTCCGTGGCGGTCGTCGACGCCGCGGCGGGGGTGCTCGCCGCCGAGATCCAAGTCGGCATGAAGCCGCGCTCGCTGGCCTTCAGCCATGACGGCACGCGTGTCTTCGTGGCCAACAGCCGCGGCAACGTGCCCTTCGACCGCCACTTCGCTTCGCCCTTCACGGGCGGCGAGATCCGCGGCAGCGTCAGCGTGATCGACACCGCTTCGCGCAGCGTGATCGCGACGCTCAACGCGGACAAGGTCGGCGTCGAGCCCTACGGCGTCGCCGTGTCACCCAGCGGCAAATGGTTCGCGGTCAGCGCCTTCGCCAGCGGCAGCATTCACTTCTTCGACGCGCAGACGCTGCAGCCCACGGCCAGCTACGACTACCTGGACGACCCGAACTTCATCCCGGCGCCCTACACGATCCGCGACGTCGACTCCAACCGCGACGGAATTGCTGACCTCGCCGAGCCGCGTGGATTCGTGATCAAGTCCGACAACGCGCACTTGTACGTGACGCACAACAAGTCGCCGTTCATCTCCGTGCTCGAGCTCACGCTGAGCACCAACGGCCTGCCGATCGGCGTGACCCTGGCCGCCAAGATCGACACCAACGAGTATCCCTACGACTCGGTGTTCAATCCGGTGCCGGTGCAGGTGCTCAAGAGCCAGGGCTTCCCGCGCTTCCTCGAGGACATCGCGCTCTCCCCGGACGGCAAGCGCGCGCTGATCCCGCACGTTTTGACCAACGTCAACCACGACGTGAACTTCGACTTCGGCGCGGTTTTCTCAGGTGCATTCAGCAACCGCGTGTATCCGGCGCTGACGATGATCGACACGGCCAAGAACACCTACAAGGCGGCCGGTGACAACTCGAATCGGCTCGAGAACGAGCTGTCCGAGGTGCGCACCCCGGCTGAGTACTCGGCCTTCGGAATGGGCGGAGTTTCTTCGGCCGGCCGAGTCACGCTGGGCGGAACGGGCTCGCCGCTGATCGGCGGCCAGATGAACCTGCTGGTCGCGGGCATGCCCGTCGGCTCCAGCGGCGTGGTTGTTCTCGGCCGCGAGCACCACTCGTCGCTGGGCGCGCTCGGCACGCTCTACGTGCGCTCGCGCTTCGTGTACCCGATCGTCAACGGCGCGGTCACGGTCAACATTCCCAACCAGTTCTCCTACGAAGGCGTGGTGATTTCGGCTCAGGCGCTGATCTCCACCGGTGGCCAACTTTCGCAGCTCTCGAACGGCCTGCACATCCGCATGCGATCGGTGGGCGTGGGCCTGAACAAGATGGGTCTGCGCGCCGGCCACCCCGGTCGCGTCGCCTTCAACGCGGCGGGCAATCGCGCGCTGATGCTCAACCGCGGCTCCGAGGACCTTTTCCTCTACGACGTCAACGGCAGCAACATGGAGTTGCGCACCGTTTTCCCGCCGCGCCTCGGCTTCGTGGAGCGCACCGCGCTCGACACGACGACGCCGATGGGCGACCTGCCGCTGGGCATGGTGGTGGTCGACGATCCCAGCACGCAGAACGACGACGCGCTGATCTACGTGATCAACGAACTCACGCGCACGCTTTCGATGTTGCGCGTCGACTGGAAGACCGGCGTGATCAGCAAGGAGCGCGATCAGATCCCCACCCACCAGGGCGCGGACATTTTCTCGCTCTCCGTGCGCCACGGAAACGAACTGTTCGAAGACGCTTCGCGGACCCAGACCACGCGTTACTTCAACAACTCGTGCGCTTCATGCCACTTCGAAGGTGGCGAGGACGCCAACGTCTGGCAGCGTCCCGCCGGCCCGCGCAGCACGATGCCGATGTACGGTGGCACGCTCGCCACCGGCCTGGTGTTGTGGAAGGGCGTGCGCATCAACGCCGGTGAAACCGGCCCGATGTTCACCGGCGAAAACGGCGGCACGGGCATTTTCTCCGACGCGGAGCAGCAGTCCTTGGTCGATTTCCACGAGACGATCTCGGTGCCGCTCAATCCGAACCTGGATGTCGTCACGGGTCAGCTCACTACGCAGGCCGCGCTCGGCAAGGACCTTTTCCACGCCACGAACGACACCGGCCTGAACCCGAACTTGCGCAAGGCCGGTTGCGCGGTCTGCCACCAGACGATCGAGCCCAATTCGGGCGCACAGCGTGCGTTCACGCGCGACTTCCTCGACCCGGCGCTGACGCACGGCGAGATGTTGGGTCTGCTCGATCCCAGCTGCCTGACGTTGCGCGACAACTTTGTCGCGTTGAATTTGCAGAACATCAATTCGGCCACGAACATCGACCGCGACCACGACGGGCTGCCCGACGCGGATCGCAATTTCGACGGTTACATCGACGTCGAGACCTATCAGCCGATGAATCCGGACACGAACGACGACTTCACGCGCGACGACGCGAACAGCTATCCGTGCCTGAGCGACCCGGCGGATCCGTTCTCGCCGCCGATCATCTTCAAGCGCGACGGCCGCTTGTTCTCGATCCCGACCAAGCTCGGCGTGTGGTCGACCGCGCCGTATTTCCACGACCACAGCGCCTTCTCGTTGCGCATGGTCGTCGATCCCGAAGCCCAGGCGCTCAGCCCGATCTACGGCAGTCCCGCGTTCCCGGGCCTGACGCCCTATCCGGGCCTGAACAAGTTCTTCAACGAGTTCCACGACGTGCGCGGCCACGAGCAGTTCGTGCAAGGTGCTTCGAAAGTCCAGCTCGACCTGCACAGCACGGATCCGCAGGCGGACATCGAAGCGCTGCTCGCGTATATCTCGTCGATCTGAGCACGGCGCGCGCGGACGCGTCTTGTATCGCTGCCCCGATACCGAGTCGGGTACTTCCGCACCCTATCTATTCGCCGTCGAGGTGCGCCCGAGTACCGAGTCAGGTACTTTCCCA
>JAYUUV010000385.1:0-25108 GCA_043754695.1 Planctomycetota bacterium | reverse complement strand
GGAGTCGAGGCTGGCTCCGTACCGCCGGTTTCACTCGCCCTCCGGCGGCTCACTCTCGAACTCTTCGTCGGCCTTCGTGTTCGTGCGCAGTTCGTCGAGCATCTCGACGTAGCTCGCGTAGCGCGTCGCGGGCAGCTCGCCGTTGTCGACGGCATCGAACACGCCGCAATCGGGCTCGTGATCGTGCGTGCAATCGGGGAAGTGGCAGCGGTCCTGGAAGTGCACGATCTCGGGGAAAAGACCGCGCAGCTCGCCCGCGGACAAACGATGCAGACGGAACACCCGTATGCCCGGTGTGTCGATCACCCAACCGCCCATCTCGAGCGGGATCAACTGCGAGTGCGCGGTCGTGTGTTTGCCCGCGTCCCAGTACTTGCTGATCTTCCCGATTTTCAATTTCAATCCGGGCTGGATCGCGTTGATCAAACTCGACTTGCCGGCACCCGACGCGCCGTAGAACACGCTGACCGAGCCGCGCAGGCTGCCCGCGAGTTGCTCGACTCCGCGGCCGTCCACGGCGCAGCTCTCGATCCAACCCACGCCGGCGCCCGCGTAGGTCTCGCGAATCATTTCGACATCGTCCTCGCGCGCCAGGTCGATCTTGTTGAGCACGACCGTCGCCGGAATGCCCTGCCAGGCGCAGGCGGCCAAGATGCGATCGGTGCGGTTGGACGAAAAACCCGGTTTACCGAGCGACGCGATCACGAACAGGCGATCGACGTTCGCGACCAGGACCTGCTCGCGCGGATCGTGGCTCGAGGCCGTGCGCCCCAGCCAATTGCGGCGCGGCAAAACCTCTTCGATCGAGGACGGATTGCCGTCGAGGTCGACCCGCACCATGTCGCCGACGGCGATCGGATTCTTCTGCTCGAGGCCCTCGAACAGCTTTCCGCGCGGGGCACACACGTGGACCGTCCCTGCCACCTCGATGTGACAGACTTTCGCGTCCGTGCGCACCACACGCCCGGTGACCAGTTCAGCCATACAATCGCGGATTCACGCAGGCATGGTAGAACACGGCGCGACGATGGAGAAGCCCGCAGCAAGAGAGCGCGACGACGAATCGCGCGCGACGATTCGCTCGGCGCAGCATCCGCTGCTCAAGCGCATGGGGGCGATCCTCGCCGGCAACGAGCGCGAAGCATGTGTATTGGAAGGCGATCGTCTGGTCGACGACGCGCTCAAGAGCAAGTTCGCCCTCGAAGTCGTGCTGGTTTCTTGCGAGCGCGAAGATCGCGCGCGCGAATTGGAACGCCAGTCCGTGCACGTGCAGCGCGTCGACGATGGATTGCTGGCGAAAAAAAGTGCCTTGCGCGCCTCGCCGGGCATCGCTGCGATCGCCAGGACTCCGCGGCCGGTGCAAATCTCCGAGTTGAGCGCGGACAAACAGGCGCTCGTGCTCGTGATCGCCGGCATCTCCGACCCCGGCAACCTCGGTGCTCTCGCGCGCAGCGCCGAGGCAGCGGGCGCATGCGCGCTGGTCGTGGTCGCCGGCTCCGCGAATCCGTGGGGCGAAAAGGCTTTGCGCGGTTCGATGGGCAGTCTGTTGCGTCTGCCCGTCGCGCCGCTGGCCGATGCGGGCACGGCGGCGAAAGAACTTGGCGCGAGCGGTTTTCGACTGGTGGCCGCGGCGACACGCGGCGGCAAGGAATTCACGCGTTTCGACTGGTCGGGGCGTGTTGCGCTGTGGGTCGGATCCGAAACCGGCCTTGATCCCAAGGAAATGGCCACCTTCTCGCGCGTCACGATTCCGATGCAGGGCGCGGTCGAGTCGCTGAACGTCACAGTCGCTGCGTCGTTGCTCCTGTTCGCCGCGGGGCGCGCGGGAGGAACCAAGCCGTGAGCGACCTGTTCGGCTCGGACGTCGCGCCGGCGCGTCAAGGCGCTTCCATGGCGGGCACTCCGCTCGCCGATCGATTGCGGCCGCGCACGCTCGCGGAATACGTCGGCCAGGAACAATTGCTCGGTCCCGGCAAGATCCTCGAGCGCGCTGCAGCCGGCGACATTTCGCAGAGCCTGATCCTGTGGGGACCTCCGGGCAGCGGCAAGACAACTTTGGCGCGTTTGCTCGCCGCGCAGAGCCAGATGCGTTTCGTGCCGTTTTCCGCGGTGCTTTCAGGCATCAAGGAAGTGCGCGAGGTGATGGCCGAAGCCGAGCGCAACTTCGCGCGCGGCGGCGGGCGGACGTTGTTGTTCGTCGACGAAATCCATCGCTTCAATAAGTCGCAGCAGGATGCGTTTTTGCCTTTCCTAGAGCGCGGCGAAATCCTGCTGATCGGCGCGACCACCGAGAATCCGTCGTTCGAGTTGAACAGCGCGCTGCTTTCGCGCGCGCGTGTCTTGATCCTCGAGCCGCACAAGCCGGAAGGTCTGGTCCAGCTGCTGCGTCACGCCGTCAACGACAGCGAGCGCGGCCTCGGTGGAAACGTCGTTGTCGACGATGCCTGCCTGTTGCGCATGGCGCACGCTTCCGACGGCGACGCGCGACGCGCGCTCAACTTATTGGAGACTGCGGCCGGACTCGTCGACAGCGGCGGCACGATCACCGAAAGCGTGCTGGCCACGGCCGTGCAGACCAAAGTGCTCGCCCACGACAAGGCCGGCGAAGAGCACTACAACCTGATCTCGGCCTTGCACAAATCCGTGCGCAACTCCGACGACAACGCGACGTTGTATTGGCTCGCGCGCATGTTGCGCGCGGGCGACGACGGCAACTATGTCGCGCGGCGCTTGATCCGCATGGCGGTCGAGGATGTCGGACTCGCCGATCCGTTCGCGTTGCGCGTTTCACTGGATGCCGCCGACGCGTTCCATCGTTTGGGTTCGCCCGAAGGCGATCTCGCGCTCGCGCAAGCCGCCGTGTATCTCGCGCGCGCGAAGAAATCGAACGCGGTCTACAAGGCTTACGGCGAAGCGGTCGAGGACGTCGAGCGCACGCAGGCCGATCCAGTTCCGCTGCACTTGCGCAATGCGCCGACGAAGTTGATGAAAGCCGCGGGCTATGGCGAAGGCTATCGCTACGCCCACGATGATCCGACGGCCGCGAAGGAAATGGTCTGCATGCCGCCTTCACTCGCGGCAAAGCGCTACTTCAAGCCGAAGAGCTGAGCACGGATCAACTCGAAGTGTTGCGACGCTTCTCGGCCTCGATCCAGGCCTGCTCCTCTGCTTCCCACTTCTTCAGATCCTCTTCGAGGAACTTCTGCGCATCGGCCCAGTGTGTCTTGTTCGAGCCGGCGGAACTCCACGACGAATCGCCCGGTTCAGCGATCGGACCGTAGTCGTCGAGCGTCGGTTTCCTGGGGCGGGGATGCAGCACCGCAGGCGCGATCGGAACGGACGGTGGCGCAGGAATCGGCGCGGGAGAGACCTTCGCGGGCACCGACTTGGGCAGCAGTTCGGCCGGAATCGTTCGCGGGTCGTAGCTCGACGGCCGATTCTTCTTGATCCACTTCAGCGCCACGCTCGCTCCGAAGAGGATCACGATCAAGTGCACGATCACGGTCGGACCAAGATACGAGACACCCGCGACATTCAACGCCACGGAGAACGCCGCGACGCCGACCGCGAGACCCAAGATGTTCAACAAGTAGCGCGATCCACCGACTCCGCCGCGATACGCGACGTTTTTGCCATGCGCGAGCAAGTTGACGTGGATCGCCTGGATGAGACTTTGATACTCCGCGGATTGCGCGAGGAAGTCGCCGACGCCGCGGCACGTCGTGCTCTCGATCTCGACCGTGCGACCGCTGCGCGTCGAAACGCGACAGCGATAGCGCTCGCGATTGAAGCGCGTCGGGTCGAACCACAATTCGACCTGCATGACATCCGACCAAGTGATCTTCTGCGCCTGCGCGCCGCCCGCGACGGCCAATCCCTCTGCTGATGCGGAAAGCGTCAGCGGTTTGGAAGCGATGTCCGGTGTAAACGTGTAGACGATCGTTGACATGCTGCGCGCGGGCGACGTCCTGCAGCGTCGCTGAATCTTCGGAGCGGGAAGTTGGCCCGCCGATCATAGACTCCACCGCGCGCGGACTTCACTTCAGCTCGAGCGTAAGCGTCTGGCCCTGCGATGAACGGGCGGCCGCGAACGAGGATTCTGCGTTGCGCCCGGAAGCGTCGCGCGGCGCGATCCGTACCCAAGTCGGAATCGATGGCGGTTTTGGAAGGGGACACAGGTATTGAGTCCCCGGCGATCCTACGTTCGGTCTGACTCTCCTGAAGACTCTTGGGAGAAGTTCCGACGAGCTCGATCCGTAAAGGAGGACTCTTGTCCGGGCGGTCCGCCCAGCACGTACGATTTGCCTCCGGCATCGCCCAAGGAAGCTCCCAGAAGGAATCTGCTCGCCATGGATTTACTCGCGCTCTATTTCATCGTCGTCGCGCTTGTCTGGATCGGTACAAAGGTTGACAAGTTGGCGACCAGCGTCGGGGCCCTCGTCGAAGCTGTGCGCCAATCGAAGCAGAGCTGAGAGCGTCTTCGACGGCTACGCGCGCCGCGCTCGTTTCTCGGCCTCGACGCGCTCGAGGATCTGCGCCAACTGATCCATCGTTGACTCGAAGCCATGTTTTTCAGCCGTAGCGCGCGCGGGAGCGGCCGCAGCTGCGATGCGATCGTGATCGCACCAGCGTTCGAGGGCCGCGGCGAGTTCTTCCGTTTCGCAGGCTCCGGGCAACACTTCGCCATCGACTCCCGGGTTCAAAAGTTCCGCCGCGCCCGCGGCATCGGTCGTGATCACCGGCGTTCCGACGGCCAGCGATTCCAACACGCTGAAGGCAAAGCTGTCGTAGTGCGTCGGCAGCACGTGGACATCCGCGACAGCGAGGCAATGCTCGGGATCGCGGCGCTGTCCGAGGAAGCGCACGCGGCCGGAAATGTTCAACGAACGGGCGAGCGCCTCATAGTGCGGCGCTGTCGAGTCCTGGCCGGCGATCCAAAGCCTCGCGGTCGGTTGTTTCGAAACCAGTTGCGCGAACGCGACGAGCAAGCGATCGAGACCCTTGCGCGCAAAACCCTTGCCGAGAAAAAGAAAGACGAAATCGCTTGCCTGCGCGCCGAGCTCCGCGCGCAACGCGCTCGACTGCACCTTCAAACGTGGATGGAAACGCTCGAGATCGACGCCGTTGTAGACGACGTCGACGAGGTCACGCTTGACGCCGTAGCGCTCGCAGATGTCGTCGCGCACGAGAGTCGAGTTCGCGATCACGCGCAAGAACGCGCCGGGCGCAAAAGCCCGCCGCTCGATCTTCAACGCCAATCGATCCTTCCACGCGCGCAACCATTCGGCATTGCGCCACGACCCAGGATCCACGCCACGCATGCGCTCGATGAACGTCGCGTGCGAACCGCCGCCCGTGCGCACGACGTCGTGGGTCCAGGTCTTGCCAAGGCCCAGGACCAGGTCGTAGTTCGCTGCGCGCACGTGACGCTCGACTTCGAGCGCGAAGGCCCACATGCGCCATGCGCTTCCGACCACGCGACTGCGCAGGACCACGAATCGAATCGACGGATGACTCGCTTCGACGTGACTGCGGCAGACGATCGTGACCTGGTGGCCGCGCTCGGCCAGGCGCTTCGAGAGCCGATCGAGGATCAGCTCCGTGCCTCCGATCGCGGCGTGCCGCATGTGGACCAGCGCGACGTGCATCGGCGACTCAGCTCGTCACGAGCGGTTTCTTGACCACGGCGAGATTCATCCAGGTGAAGTCCTCTTTGCGCAGGGAGCCGCGCTCGAAGAGCGGCAACATGAGGTTGCCCGCCAGCACGGTCATGCGCGCCAGCGGCTTGAGCGGGCCGCGCGCGACGTCGCGCAGCCAGTAGCCGAATTCGAATCCGAAAGTGGTCAGGAAACCGGACAGCGCGGTCATCTCCACGAGTTCGAAGCCGGCTTCGCGGCACATGTGCTCGAGGCCGTACTTGGTGAAACGGAAGTAGTCGCGCGGCTCCTCGTGCAGATGGAAGTATTGCGGCGCGGTGAAAATCGCGTGTCCGCCCGGCGCGAGCACGCGGTAAGCCTCGTTGATCATCTGCTGCGGATCGTTGAGGTGCTCGATCACCGCGCCGGAGTAGGCGCAGTCGAAACTGCCGTCCTGAAAAGGCAGGTGATAGGCCGTGGCGAAGGCATCGACCTTCGAGACATCGTGAAAGCACTCGGGGATGTCGATCCCCACGTGTCTTCTCACCAGATCGCCGAAAATGAGCGTGCTGCTTTTCGTGCCGCAGCCGATCTCGATCAGCGAGCCCTTGAAGTAGCGCTCCGCGCTCGAACGCACACCCTGTGCCGAAAGGCGATGGATGTGATAGGCCGGATGGGTCATGTGGAACTTGCGGCAGAACTGGCGCATGTTCGCCCGGGCCTGCGGCGTTCGCGGTGACATCGTCGCGATGGTAGCGGTCCGGCGCACCCGGCGCATTCCGCGAGCGCGACGGCGGGACATGCGACACTCGTGCGACACCTGCCGCTGTCCGTTTCCGAAGCCAGGACCCGTCGGCAGCAGCGCCGAGCTAGGATCGGCGCCTGTGGAGCGACTCGTCACCGATTTCGAGCACAAGAGCGAGCCCTTGATCTCGGTTCGCGCCTTCCGCCTGCGCCTCGCGCGCAGTCTCGTCGCGGGAGGTGTGCTGGTCGTCGGCTCACTGTGTGCCGGAGCCTGCGGCTATCGCTGGTTCGAAGGCATGCGTTGGCTCGACGCCACGCTGAACGCGGCGATGATCCTCACCGGCATGGGACCGGTCGAACCGCTGCACACGCAAGGCGGAAAGATCTTTGCGATCTGCTACTCGCTCTTCAGCGGCGTCGTTTTCCTGACCGTCGCCGCTTTCGTGCTCGCTCCGATCGGGCACCGCATGCTGCACCGCCTGCATCTGGAGATGGAAGAAGACTGAACTGCGCGGGCGAGCCAGAGGATGCGCTCGGCTTCCGCAGTCCGCTGGCGCCTGACCGCGCGGGGATCCTCGGTCCTGACGCACCACCGAGCGCGGCGCCCGCGACCCAGAGGGGCCGCGGGCGCCGCGTGGAGCAAAAAAACCGGTCGAGCCCGGACTACTTCTTCAGCGACATCTTTTGAGCGAACTTGCCCGGCACTTCGACTTCGGCCTCGACCGAGTGCGACTGGCCGCCGGCGTCCACCGAAGCATCGAAGCCGATGTTGACCGTGAACTCGGCCGTTTGCTCGGCCGAGAGCACGTGGCCCGAAGCGATGTCCCACAGCACTTCGCCCTTGCCGGTCATGTTGAGACCGAGCATGGCCTTGCTGATGTCGAACTCGACTTCCTGGCCGGCCTTCTTGATCTGTTCTTCGACCAGCGACTCGATCATCGACTTCAGGTCGAGGTCGCCCTTGCCGGTGATCGTGATCGCAATCACGCCCGCGTCGACACCGTTTTCATCGCGACGGCCCTTGTACTCGCAGGTCGTCTTGAACTTGTCGAGCATCTTCTCCATCTGCGGGAAAAGCTCGTCCTGCAGGATCGCCTGGATGCCCGCTCCGTCGTCGCCCATGTCGCCGTTCTTGATGCCGTCGAGGATCTGACGCACGAAGTCCGTGGACACGTCCCACTTGTCGCCGACCGACACTTCCTTGGTCGGAAGCATCATGCGGTAGTCCATGTCGATTTGCTGGGTCTTGAGCAGCTTGTCTTCGCCCTCGCACTCGTGGAAGGAGACGTCGTAGTCCTTCTTGTCTTCGTTCCACTTGAACTTGATCGACTTGCCCGAAAGCGCGTCGAACTCCGGGATCTCGTTGTTGTTGGAGTTCCCGGCGGCGTTCATGTCCATCGAACCCTTCATCTCCTCGTAGGAGCGGATGAGTTCGAGCGGCTTGCCGTCCTTGAGATCGATGTACTTGTCGGTCCAGGTCATCGCCATGTCCATCGTGCCGCTGACGTCGGCCGGGATCTGGCCGCCCACGTCATTGCCGTCGACGATGATCGACATGTCGCCGAGCTCGAAGGACATCGTGATCTCGGTAGTCTTGGCGAGAGCCGAATCCTTCTTCGGGTGAAAGGTGAGCCCGTCACCACGCGGTTGCAGGGCCAGGAGAAGGGGAGCCGCCAGCAAAGCCGGGAGGAGGAAACGCGTCGGGTTCATGGATAGGTGAGGGGCTAGGGAACTTTGAAGGCAGCCAGGATAGCGAATCCGCGGGCTACGCCGGGGCAGCGGGCCTATTCATAGGCCCAAACTCCACTTTCTGCCCCCGCTGCGCGCCAATCACCGGCGCAAGCGGGCAGCCAGGGCCGAGCGCCGCTGCGAGGGCTCGGAATTCTGGATCGCCAGCTGCAGCGCCCGGCGCGACCCGACCAGGACCAAGAGCCGCCGGGCCCGGGTGATGGCGGTGTAGAGCAGGTTGCGCTGCAGCATGACCGCGTGGGCCATCACCAGCGGCATGACCACGGCCGGATACTCGCTGCCCTGGGAGCGATGGACCGTGATCGCGAAGGCGGCCTGCAGGTCGCCCAGTTCGTCGGCGGCGTAGAGGACTTCGCGCTCGGGATAGCGCACGAGCACACTGTTTTGCTCGTCGATCCGCGCAATACGGCCCATGTCGCCGTTGAAAACCTCTTTCTCGTAGTCATTCCGCGTCTGGACGACCCGGTCGCCGGTGCGCCAGACTCGCTCGCCGAGGCTGACTTCGTGGCCAGGATGGTCGAGCGCCCGGCGCAGGCGATCGTTGAGGGAGTCGACGCCGCAGTCGCCGCGGTACATCGGCGCGAGCACCTGCACGTCGTCGATCCAGCTCAGGCCGAAGCTCTGCGGAATCCGTTGGGTGACCACTTCGATCACGCGCTCGGCGGTCAGCGCGGCGTCTTCCGCCGGGAAGAAGTAGAAGTCGCTGCCGAGGTCGCCCCGGGCGGGTAGAGCCGGTTCTTCGCCACGCAGGATGCGGTGCGCGTTCGCGACGATCAGGCTGCCTTCCTGCTGGCGGAACACTTCCGTCAGTCGGTGGACCGGGACTCTGCCGGACTCCAGCAGATCGGCCAGCACGTTGCCGGGGCCGACCGAGGGCAATTGATCGGGGTCGCCGACCAGGATCAGGCGCGTCGTCGGCCCTATCGCTTTCAGCAAGTGGTGTGCGAGCACGACGTCGAGCATCGAGATCTCGTCGACGACCAAGACGTCGCACTCCAACGGGTTCGTGTCGTCGTGCAGGAAGGATCCGGCGGCAGGATCCCAGCCGAGCAGGCGGTGCACCGTGCTCGCGTCGCGACCGGTCGCCTCGCTGAGGCGTTTGGCCGCGCGACCGGTGGGGGAGGCCAGCAGGATTCGTGCTCCCCGCTCCTGCGCGAGGCGCACCACCCAGCGCACGATCGTGGTCTTTCCGACGCCCGGACCGCCCGTGAGCAGGGCAATAGGAGCAGCCAGCAGTCCGAGAACGGCGGCGCGCTGTTTAGGATGTAGTTGAGTGTCCTCAGACGCCTCCATGCGTCGAAGATCGGACTCCGAGGCCATTGCGCGAGTTTGCTCGGAGCGGGCCAAAATGGCCTCGATGTTCGCGGCAAGCCCGGCTTCGCTCGCAGCAAGCCAGGGCAGGTAGACCAGTTGCCCGACCTGATCATCGATCCTCTCCACGTGCACTTCGCGCTCGGCAGCGAGACTCTCGAGCGCACTTGAAAGCGCCGACCCTTCGAGCGGGACGGCCATGAGCAGGCGCGCGGCTTCGAACAGCTCGCCCTCGAGTTGAAGCGTATGGCCATCGCCTGAGCTCGAGCGCAGCACATGAAGCAGCGCCGCCCGACAGCGCTCGGGCCCATCCTTGGCGAGGCCCAGGCGCAGGGCGAAGCGATCGGCGATCGAAAACCCGATGCCGGTCACCTTGGTCGCGATCTGATAGGGATCGCGGCGCAAATCCGCCTCGCAGTCCGCTCCAAGCTTGCGCACGACGGCTGCCGCCTGCCGCGGTCCGAGGCCTGCGCCGCGCAGAAACGCATGCAATTGGTGTGTGGCGAACTCGCGCCGGACCGCCGTGGCCAGGGCCTCGCGCACCGGGCCTTTCAGGCCGCGCACGCGCTCCAACTCGGCCGGCCGTTCGCGGATTACTTCGAGCGCGTTCTCGCCGAGGGTCTCGACGATGCGCTTGGCCAGGGTCTCGCCGATCCCCTCGAAGGCGCGCGAGGCCAGGTAGCGCTCCAGTCCCGCGGCATCGGCGGGCGGCAAGACCTCGAACTCCTCGAATTCAAACTGCCGGCCGTGGCTTGGGTGACTGATCCAGTGGCCGAAAAGTTTGAGCCTCTGGCCCTCGCTCGGATCGGGCATCGGCCCCACGGCGACCACGCGGACTTCGCGAAAAAGGGCGCGCGAGCCGGGGTCCTTGAAACCGGCCTCGGGGGTCAGCCGCAGCACCGTATAGAGCGATTCCGGCCGGTGATAAGTGACCACCTCGACGCTGCCCTGCAGGGTTTCCTGCTGGCCGCCGGCCTCACCAGCCCCCTGGTCCGCGGTTTTTTGGCTCGGAGGCTGCACGCCCTTGAGCTTCACGCTCCAGACCGGCCATTTCCAGTGCCGACCAACCCAAGCCGCCGGCTCGGGCCGCCCCGCTTGCCGCCGCGCGAGGAACGGAGTAGGCTCTCCGCCCCTCCAGTCCAGGGTGCGCCTGCCCCCTGGAGCACTCGAGAACCCCAAAAAACTGTCGTCGCCAAAGGTTTCCGCGCTTGGTCATCAAAGTCCAGATCCGTCCGAACGAATCCCTCGAGGCAGCCATGCGGCGCTTCAAGCGCCAATGCAACTACAGCGGGATTTTCCGGCTGGCGAAGGCGAACACCTGGCACGAGAAGCGCTCTGACCGTCGCCGTCGCGAGCGCCGCGAACGTCTGCGCACGATCCAACGCGTGACGCGCCTCGCGCGCCAACAGGCCTCGGGCCGTGTCGCGACCAAGAAGCGTCGCGTGGTGCGCAAGGGCGCGAGCCGCTTCGGCTCCCGCGACCGCGAGTCGTCGTCCTCTTCGTCTTCGTCGCCGTCGATGTACTGAGCGCGCGCCGGCGCAACGTCGCCGGCACCGAACGCTCCTTCAGAATGAGGAAGCACGCGAATCGTCGCGTGCTTCTTTCATGACCGGCTGCCCCTCGAATCCATGCGCCTCTTCAAGAAGGATCGCGACCTCAACGCCAGCGTCGATGAAGTCGTGCTGACCGTCGACGCGAGCGCGCTGCGCATGACGACTGCCGATGTGCACATCAGACTCGATGTGTTCTTGGCCACTCGACTTTCGTGGCGCTCGCGCAGCTCGATCCAGAACATGATCCGCGAGGGCTCGGTGCAGGTCGACGCCTCCAGCCCCGAGCATCCCGAAGGCTGTGGCTCGCCGAAAGTCGAGCGCCGTCCCGGCCGCCGACTGGCCCACGGCAGTCAAGTGATCGTGGCCGTGCCCGCCGATCAGCCGTTGCGCAGCATCGAACCGCCGAGCACGACCGAGATCGACGTGCTCTACGAAGACGACGACGCCTTGGTGATCGACAAGCCCGCGCTGATCGCAGTGCACCCTTCCGGCCGCTATTTGTCGGACACGTTGATCCAGCGCGTGCACGCGCACTTTCAATACGACCGTCTGCACCGCGACGCGCGACCGAGGTTGTGCCACAGACTCGATCGCGAAACGAGCGGCGTGCTCCTGATCGGCAAGACGCCGCAGTCCCACGCCGAGTTCATGCGCCAATTCGAAGCGCGCGAGACCGAGAAGGAGTACCTGGCGATCGTGCACGGTGTGGTCGAGAGCGAGCGCGGCACCATCGATTTGCCGATCGGGCCTTCGCGCACGAGCAGCGTCGATCTGAAAATGGCCGTGATCGCCGACGGACAGGAAGCCGCGACCGAATGGAACGTCGTCGAGCGACATCGAAAGTGCACGCTGGTCGCCTGCCGGCCGCTGACGGGCAGGCAGCATCAGATTCGCGTGCACATGGACGCGATCGGACATCCGTTGGTCGGCGACAAACTGTACGGCGTCGAAGAAGCGGTGTTCCAGCGCTACGCCGACGGCGTTTCGACGGCGCAGGACTTGGAGCGGCTCGAACTCGAGCGCCACGCGCTGCACAACCATCGCTTGATCTTCAGCTCGCCCGCGTCTCGCGAACGAATCACAGTCGAAAGTCCGCTCGCGAAGGATCTCAGGGAGTACCTGGACTCGCGCGATTGAGCGCGCGGGCTTGGCCCCACCTCAGCGCGAGCGGCTCGGCGATCGTTGCGACGCTGATCGGCAAGGACCTGTCCGCCACGTTCCCCCGACGCCACGCGTTTGTCACCAAGTCGAAACGCCTGTGGGAATCGTAGGGCTGGAATCGCGCCCGTTTCGTCCGGCACGAGATGTGCAACCCCAGACTCCGACTGATTTCCTCGGCCTCCTCGAAGGACCCCCAATGACGCAGCTCTCGCGCCTCGCCTGTGCCCTCGGCCTCTTCCTCGCGGGCTCGGTCTCTTTCGCCCAGGACATCCTCTACGAGCACCACATCTTCGCCTCGCAGGCGGTCGCGGTCGGGGACGTGAACGGCGATGGCATCAGCGACTTCGCCCTGGGAAGCCCCAATGACGGTCGCGGGAAAGTGCGCGTCCTGTCTGGCGCGACGCAGCTGGCGCTGTTCACGTTCCACGGCGATCTCCAGGCACCTCTGCTCGGAAGCTGCCTCGCCGCGATCGGCGATGTCGATCTGGACGGTATCCCCGACCTCGCGGCCAGCACTCAAGGGTACGTGTTCGGGGCCTACTCCCAGCAAGGATACGTGCGCGTTTTCTCGCTCGGCACGGGACAGATTCTCTACACGATCACGGCGGCCGTCGCGATCGACCGTTTTGGATACTCGGTCGCCCCAGCGGGAGACATCAACGGCGATGGGCGTCAGGACTTCGCGGTCGGCGCGCCCCAGGTATTCGTCTGGGGAGGTGGCGATCACTACACCGTCACTTCCAACGGCCCAGGCTACGTGCAGGTGCTCTCGGGCGAAAACGGTAGTCTGCTGCGGACGTTGATCGGTGTGGATTATTACGGCGGCTTTGGCGGTTCGATCGCGAACGGTGGCGACCTCAATGGCGATGGCGTTGACGACATGCTCGTCTCCCAATTCATCCTGCCAACATTACTCGTCGGCAAAGCCAAGGTGCGCGCCTTCTCGGGAGCGAGCGGAGCACTCCTGCTGCAAGTAAGAACCAAGGGCGGGGCGCGCGTCTCGAGCATCGGCGATGTCAATGCCGACGGCGTCAATGAGTTCGCGTTGACCGAATTGGTCTCCGGTGTGCGGGTGATTTCGGGCGCGACGGGCTCGCCGCTCTACACGCGACAGGGCATCGATGCGTACGACGAGTTCGGGGAGTCGATCTGCGGCATCGGCGACATTGACGGGGATGGAGCTCCCGAGCTGATGATCGGCGCTGCCCAAGACGGCGTGTCGGGGGTCCCTTATTCCCCCGGGCCGGGTTACGTGCAAGTGCTCTCCGGCCGCAGCGGTAACGTGCTGAAGACGCTCGTTGGTGACTCGCTTGATCAGGGCTTCGGCGCGGCGGTTGCACGTGCCGGGGATCTCGACGCGGACGGCAAGGAGGAGATGATCGTCACGTCGGTCTCGCACGGCGTCGGCTCGGGCGTCGTGCGCGTCTTCAGCGGGCGCGATGGCTTCTCGTCGCCGACGAACTACTGCGTCGGTGACTACAATTTGACCGGTCAAGCGTCGATCGGGCACATTGGCTCGACAAGTGTCTCCGCCAACCAATGGACGATGACGTTGGCCGGCGCGGAGCCGGGCAAATTCGGGCTGCTTTACTGCGGGACTTCGCCGACATCGAAGCACTTCTCCGCGACGAATCTCCCCGGGTACATGTGCGTGGGCGCGCCCACAATCCGACTCGGCCCGGCGCAATTGATCTCCGCCCAGGGAACTCTGCAGCGAACGGTCGACCTCGGGCCCGCGAGCCCGTTCAGCATCGGTTCGACGTGGTACTTCCAGTTCGCGTACTACTCGAATCCGGCGCACCCCAACTCCTCGGATGCGCTGGCCGTGACGTTCACGCCTTAGCGCAAGAAACCGGCAGGATTCGAAGCTCAGACTTCGAATCCTGTATTTCCGCTGGGATCACGCAGGCGCTGGATACGGGACTCGCGGTACCTCCGCTCACGGTTCGCAAGATCGTCTGCTTTCGGAGCTGACGTGCAACGATCGAACGAGTTCAGGCGCCCACGCGGTGCGCGCGGTCCTGGCTCCATTCCATCGCGAGCAGCGCGGCGATCGTCCCGACGCAGATCAGCGGAGACGCGAGCAATTTCACAGCAAACACGGCGACGATCGTCAGGATCAGCGCGATCACCATCATTGCGTTGAACCACGATTGTTCGGCGGCGATCGCATCGGGCGCGACAGAGAGCGGCTTCTCGATTCCGAATCCGCTGTAGATCTGGCGCACGACCGTCAACGTGGCGAGGTACGCGACCGGAACCATGCGCAGTGCGAACGCGAGGCCGCAAAACTTCCACGCGAGTGCGCCAAGCACGAGGCAGGGAAGTACCTGACTCCGTGTGTGCCGGCCAAACTGGCATGAGGTAGAGAATGCGAGATTCTTACGGTGAAGGGTTAGCCACCCAGCCGGCCCCGAGTCATGCGCAGGCATCCGCGAGGATGTTTGTGGAGGGAAGGCGACTGGCCAACAGCAACTCGACCGACTGCCACAGCCACCGGGCTCAGTACCGGACTGCGGTTGTCACAAGCAGTGGAACGAGTACGACAGGTCGAACAGCCTGTGCGTCATGACTGACGGCAAGAGCCCAGTGCGGTAGTTCCGCTCGCTGGGATCCGTGCGAGGGGCGCCGGGTAACCGGCGGCCCTACCGCGATATTCGCCGTATTTCGGTACCATATTTTCGTACGCATCCGGATGGGGAAGTTGGTCCCGCGCGACCCGCCCAGTCTGGCCGTTGTCGGGCCGATCGCGTAACTTGCACAAACCGTGGGCATGCATCCGATCCTTCAAGAGCACGAGGCGCAGGTCCAAGCCCTGTGCGAGAAGCACCGCGTTCATCGCCTCGATGTGTTCGGGTCGGCGACGCGCGATGACTTCGATCCTGCGAGCAGCGATATCGACTTCCTCGTCGAATTCGACGATCTTTCGATGAAAGAGCATGCGGACTCATACTTCGGCCTGCTCTTCGACCTCGAGGATCTCTTCAAGCGGAAGATCGATCTCGTGGAACGGGAGCCGCTGCGCAACCCGTACTTCATCCAGGAGATCGAAGAGACACGGGTCCGATTCTATGCAGCATAGGGTGCACAAGTACCTCTGGGACATGCTCGAGTGCTGCAAGCAGATCGAGAGGTTCACGGCGGCCAAGTCGTTCCTGGATTATGAATCGGATCCGCTGCTGCGGGCCGGCGTCGAGCGCACGTTCATCACGCTCGGTGAGGCACTCACTCAACTGCGAAAACTCGATCCGCAGGAAGCGGACCTGATCCTGCAGTCGCGTCGCATCATCGCGTTTCGCAATCTCCTCATTCACGACTACGGAGAAGTTCGAAGCGCCGACGTATGGCAGACGGCCCGCGAGCATGTTCCGGCGCTGCTACTACAGCTCCAACACCAACTCGAGCTGCCCTGAGTCTCGATCAACGCGAGGTGGGGAATACGGGGCGCATAGGAATTCCAAGCCCCTGGCCATGCCTTCACGGTAGGACTGGCGCGGTGGGTGGGGGCCGCGAAGCGGGACGCCGGTGAGCCTCTCGCTAGAGGTGGCAGCACTCAAAGCGCTTCCGGAGCCACGCAGGCCGGCAATACGGCCAAGAAGCGCGCGGTGGTGGCGACGACGCGCAAGCTTGCGGTGCTGCTCTTCGTGCTGTGCAAAGCAGGCGTCCCCTTGACGAGGTCGAATTCGCGAGCAGATTCGGCAAAGGCCCCGTGGGGCCCCCAGGGAATCGCCGTGTCGAAGCTGCGGACGAGGTTTTCGGGAGGGACAGGATAGCTACCTCCTCGCTTTATTGCGGGAAGCGCAACCCAGTCTCTCGGTCGCGCCTATCCTTCCGTTTCCGAGCGTCGAGTACTGCACAACGAGTACGAATCGTGACCTCCCGCTCCGCTGGCTCAAGAGCCTCACCGGAGGTCGGGCCCGTTCGATAACCGGCGACACGGGGCCAGCCCACACGTTGCGCAGTCAAAGCAAGCGCAGCCGGTTTCAGGCTCCCCGGAGATGCGCGCGGTCCTGACTCCACTCCATCGCGAGCAGCGCGGCGATCGTCCCGACGCAGATCAGCGGAGACGCGAGCAGCTTCACCGCGAACACGGCGACGACCGTCAGGATCAGTGCGATCACCATCATCGCGTTGAACCACGATTGTTCGGCGGCGATCGCTTCGGGCGCGACAGAGAGCGGCTTTTCGATTCCGAAGCCGCCGTAGATTTGGCGCACAACCGTCAACGTGGCGAGATACGCGACAGGAACCATGCGCAGCGCGAACGCGCCACCGCAAAACTTCCACGCGAGTGCGCCGAGCACGAGGTAGAGCGGCACGAGGAAGCGCACAGCGACGGCTTTCAACGCGGCGTTGTCGATTTGCGCCTTGGTCAACGGCGCGCCGTCGAGGATCCAGCGCGCGCGGTGCGAAGCGCTGACGGGAACGTGTGCCAGGAGAATCGGCAGGTAGACGCCGGGCGTGAACAGCAACAATGAGAGCAAGGCTTGCACTTCGCCGCTTTCCTCGCCGCGCGCGCCGACCAGCAGGAAGGCCAGCGGCAACCCGATCAGTGGATAGGTGCGCAACACGAACTCGCGCTCCTTGGGCAGCGCATCGAAGACCAGTTCAAACACGCCGCGTTCGCTCGCGCGCACCCACAGGCGCGTGGCCAGCCAACGCAACGGCGCTAGCGCGAGTCCGAGCGGCGATGAGCCGCGATGGGCCACCGCGATCTTCGGCGCAGGCACAAAGGCGAGCAGCGCGAAGGAGACGCTGGCGACGAATAGTGCCGCATAGGGCCACGCGCTCACCGGCGGTAGCGGGCCGAAACGCGCGGCGAACCAGGCCGGCGGGAAGTACGCGAGACCGTGTCCGTCAGACGATTCGAGATTGCGCAGCGCATCGAGGTGCCGAAGGGACAGCGCTCCGCCGACGATCGCCGCGAGAAAAAGACTCGCTTGCAACAGGACCAGCAACGCAGGAGCGCGCGCGCTGAACAATCCCATTGCCAGCGCCAGGAGCGCTGCGAGGAACATCGACTGCGCGAGGCCGGCGACGATCAGCCCAAATCGCGCGGGGAACGAAAAGCCGTGGGCCATGAACGCCGCTGGAATGAGCGCGCCGAGTGTCAGCACTCCGAGCACGATGCATAGATGTCCCAGGCGCGCCAGGCGCAAGTCTCGATTCGTCACCGGCAAGGCGCTGACCCATGCGTCGGCTTCGTCGCGCACCAAGAGATCGCCCAGTTCTCCAAAGAGCGGGATCACCACCAGGAACGCCGACACCGAGAGTGCGAACAACGCGAAGCCGAACGGCGGCAGGTCCGCGGGCGCGAGCGCGCAAAGTACCGTCGACGCAAAAGCCTGCATGAACAGCGATGCGATCGGCAGGCGGGCGCCGTCGCGCTGAGCCGCTAGACGCGCGCGCAAGAGGATCATCGCTCGTGAAGCCATCGTCGGCGGTTACAGTAGCGTCCCGATGAAGTTCTTCATCCCCGGGCCGGTCGGCCAACTCGAAGCGATCCTGTGGGAGCCGCTCAACGCCGAGCAGCCGCGCGCCGCTGCGGTGGTGTGCCATCCACACCCCCTGGCCGGCGGCACGATGGACAACAACATCGTCTTTCGCACCGCGCGCGGGCTGCAGGCTGCCGGCCTGGCCGTGTTGCGTTTCAATTTTCGCGGCGCCGGCGCGAGCGAGGGTGTCCACGACGGCAAGGGAGCCGAAGAATTGGACGCCTCCGCCGGATTGGACTGGATGGAGCAACGCTTTCCCGGCCTGCCGCTATGGGCCGGCGGATTCTCGTTTGGCGCGCGCACCATGGCCGGGCTCGCCGGACGCGATCGGCGTATCGCACGCCTACTGTGCATCACGATGCCTTGCCGCAGATTCGATTGCTCGTTCCTGCGCGATGTCCTGCCGCCGACGCACATCGTGATGGCCGGCCACGACGAGTTTGGGAACCTCGCCGACCTTTGCGCGCTCGTCCCCAACCTTCCCGCGCACGTCGAAACCGAAGAAATTCCAGGCGTCGATCACTTCTTCAAAGGCAAGACGCCTGAGCTAGAAGCACGCGTCAAGACCTGGGCCCAGACACAATTCGCCAACGTTCCATGACCGACCAAGCCTCCAAGTTTCCGGCTGACAAACAGCCCTCGATCCGCCGGCTGATGATGCCGAACGACACCAACGCGCTCGGCACGATCTTCGGCGGCGTGATCCTATCGGAGGTCGACCTGGCCGCTGCGATCGAAGCGCACCGCTACCACCCCGACAAGATCGTCACGATCGCGATGGATCAGATCGAATTCCGCCAGCCGGTTTTCGTCGGCGATCTGGTCTCGTTCTTCACGAACACGCTGCGCGTCGGCCACACCTCGATCACCGTCAGCGTCTCGGTCTGGGCGCAGCGCGCGCGCGATCGCTCGCAGACGATCCACGTCACCGAGGCCAAGGTCACGATGGTCGCCGTCGACGATCAATTGCGTCCGACGCCGATCGCGCGCCGGCCGGCATGACTTGAAGGAAGGAGCGCCGCGTCCCATGCCTAGGGCATGGGATTCATGCATTCGCTCTCCGAGGAGGTCGCGGCCATCGTCGAACGCACCGGGCCGGCCGTGCTTCACGTGCGCTCGCTGCAGTCCGGCCGCGGGCGGCGCTCCGGCGGCGCCGGGATTTCGGGCGGTTCCGGAGTGGTTATTTCTGACGACGGATTGGCGCTGACCAACAGCCACGTCATCCACGGCGCGAGCGGGATCGAGGCCGAACTCTCGGATGGGCGCAGTGTGATCGTCGACTTGATCGGCGAGGATCCGGCGACGGATCTGGCCGTGCTGAAATTGCCTGATTCGCAGGGTTTTCAGCCCGCGAGCCTCGGCGATTCCAATTCCATGCGAGTCGGCGATTTCGTGCTCGCTGTCGGTTCGCCATTTGGGTTGGCGCGCAGCGTGACCATGGGGATCGTCAGCGCGCTCGGCCGTTCGCTCGCTTCGCAGGGTGGCCGGCTGATCGAAGGTGTGATCCAGACCGACGCGCCGCTCAATCCGGGCAACAGCGGCGGTCCATTGCTCGACGGAGACGGCAAGGTTGTCGGCATCAACACGGCGGTGATTCAAGGCAGTCAGGGCTTGTGTTTCGCGGTTCCCGCGAACACCGCGAACTTCGTCGTCGGCGAGATTCTGGCCCACGGCCGCGTGCGCCGCGCGTGGCTCGGCATCGCGGGTCAGGAAGTCCTGTTGCCCAAGCACGTCGAGAAGGAATTCGGCCTGGCCAAAGCGCGCGGAGTCGCCGCCCTGCGCGTCGAGGCCAGCGGTCCCGCCGCGCGCGCGGGCCTCTTGCCGCGCGACGTGATCGTGTCCTTGCGCAAGCGGCCGACGGAATCGGTCGCGGATTTGCATCGCTTGCTCGATCATCAGGCCATCGACGCCGAACTCCAGATCGAGGTTTTGCGCGGGAATCGGCTGATCAGTCTGACGGTCCGTCCGGCCGAAGTCGGCCTGCCCGGAGTGTGACGCAGTTCACGCTTCGCAATGCGCGCGCAGGGCTTCGTTCAGCAGCAAGAGCCAGCCCTCGCGCAACGAAGTCGCGAGCGCTTCGTCGGCTCGGCCGTGCAGCGCGTCGGTGAAGTGCAGCACGGTCGTGTTGCCGCGAGCTTCGAGTCGGAACGAATGATAGTGCGAATTGGGGCCGCCCCAGGCCGGCGCTGAAACGCCCGAGAGTTCGAGCATCGTCGGCGCCTTGACGCCGACGATGGTGGCCCAGATCAGACCCTCGCCATTGCCCCAGTCCTCGTACATTTTTCCGCCGAGCACGGGCTCGATCACGAAAGTCTTGGCCGCCGCATCGGTGTAGAAATCGCGGCGCCACCAGGCGCCGGTTTCGGCCACGAGCGCTTTCCAGACGCGCGCGATGGGGGCCTTGATGACGATCTCGAGTTCGACGATTTGCGCGCCGACCGGCAGGGTTACGTTCGAGTTCTTGCTCATGGGTTCATTCCGTTTCGAGGTGTTTTTGCAGCGCCAACAACGAGCGTGCGCCGCGCGCTGCAAGCGGAGTCACCCAGCGCTCGTGCAGGCGCTCGAGCGGCAGGGCGTTGATGTGATTCCAGCGCTCGCGCCCGCGGCGCGTGACGACGACCAGACCGGCCTCGACGAGCACGCCGAGGTGTTTCATCGTCGCGAAGCGCGTTGTCGAAAAGCTCGCGGCCAGCGCACCCGTGGTGCGCGGTGCCGTCGCGAGCAGATCCAAGATCGCGCGCCGCGTCGGATCGGCGATGGCGCGACAGACGCGCGCGACTTCCGCGTCGGCTCTGGGGGCTGTGCGCTGCTTGACTGACATGTGACCCGATAGTCACATATAAAATCGAGCACGTCAAGCGCATCGATGGGGCAGGGCCTCCAAGCCCGGGGTCAGCTGCCGCGAGCCTGCGCGCAGAGACCTATTTCCACGGCCCCGCGATGACGACAGGGCCGAACTGAAAGAATCAAGGCTGACAGCCAGGGTTCTTCCCAGGCTATCAGCCCCGTGGATCGAACCCGCGGACCCGTCAAGCAGTGCTCGACGTGTCCCTGCGCATCACGGCGCGATCGTGAATTCCAGACCGTTCGACAAGGTCGAATTGTTCGGCGCGGGCAGGCCGTTGTCGCGACCCCAACACTGGGCGTCGATCAGAGTGCCGGGGATGGTCAGATAGGGCGCCGGCGTGCCGCCGAGGGCGCCGACCGCGAAGGCATTGAAGTCGATGTTGTAGACGCCCGAGCAGTTGTTCGGGGGAGGAGTGCCGCCCGAGTTGACCGCGGTCGAGCTCTTGATCGGGCTGTTGACGCAGCGCAGTCCGCCCTGGAAGGGAACCGCGACGCGACCGGCGTTGGTGTAGAGGTACAAACCCGGTTTGTTGTTGATCACGTTGATCGTCGAGATCGTGAAGCCGGAACCAGCTGTTGCGCTCGGGGCTCCTGTGGAACCAATCGACGGCGTGCAGCCCTGCGAGTTGACCTTGGCCGTGCAGTAGGTCGTGATCGTGAGGAAGTGCGCCACGTAATCGATGATGTTGGAGCGCAGGTTATGTGCATCGGGCTGCGGCTGGTGCCAATTGTCCGTGGTCAGGCCTCCAATCATGAGCAGGCCTGCGCCAATGACTTTCTCGCTCAGGTGGATCAAGGTTCCGCCGGTGCTGACGATCACCGGCGTGCCGCCGGGATTGGTCACGGTCGCGTGGGCGAAGGAAGTACCCGTGTAGGAGTTCGTGACCGGGGTGAAGGGGCCGCTGAAAATCGGATGGGACGGGTTGAAGGGCGTGTTGGGATCGTTGCTGAAGGCCGGATAGTCGATCGTTGTGCCGGCGAACGGAGTAGTGATGACGCCGCCTTCGTTGGGTGCCGCGCAGATGAGGAGACGTCCGCCGTTGTTGACCCAGGTACTGATGGCGCCGCCGTTGGCACTCAGGAACGCCTGCAGATTGAGCGCGTTGTTGTCTCCGCCTTCCATGAAGATGAAGCGCGTAGCCGGCACGAAAAGCAGGGCAGGACTCACGGTCTCATAGCGCAAGTCGGCCCACAGGCCGGCGCCGAAGACCGCGGTCATCGAGTCTTCGTTGGTGTTGACGCCCCACGGCTGACCGTCCGTCGAACGCATGTAGTTGTTCGCGGACTGGGCATCCACGTTCAGCGTGAAGATCAGTGACGTTGCGACGAGAAGGGACAAGGCACGGAAGTTCATGGGGTGCTCCTGAACGGGTAGCGACAGAAAGTCTGTTGGGCCGGATGGGCGTGAAGAGGTAGCTCGCGTGGCGTATTGCCAAGTCCCTTTTCCTGCACTGAAAGTAGCATCGCCACTTCGACTTGGGGCCGCGCGCACGCCGGCTGATCGGATCTTTCAGGCCGAGGCGGCCGGGAAGGTCGAGCGAGGGGCGATACACCTCGCTCGGGCCGCCCGCCAGGCCCTGCGCCGCCGTGCTCGCGCCGGCACTAGGCTAGCCTGTGGTTGTCGCCTACCCTCGTCGAGGCATCCGCGACGACAGTCCCCAGGCAACTTCGCGAGTCCATGAACAAGCTATTGATGGCCGTGCTGCTCTCGTTCGGTTTCCAGGTTCCAGAGTCGCCCGTGGAGCTTGGGCGCGTGAAGTTCCTGCGCTCGATCGACCAGGGACTTGCGCGTGCCAAGACCGAAGGGCGGCCGGTGTTCACGCTGTTCCAAGAAATTCCTGGGTGAAGCACGTGCAAGGGCTTCGGTCGAGGCCCGCTTTCAAGTCCGCTGTTCGTCGAAGCGATCGAGACGCTGTTTATTCCGGTTGCAATCCAGAACAACGCCGACGGGGAGGATGCGCGGACACTCGAGCGTTTCAAGGAGCCCGCCTGGAACAATCCGGTCGTGCGCTTTCTCGATTCACAGGGCAAGGATGTGATCGCGCGCAAGGAGGGCGTCTGGAGTGGGGCGGAGTTGGCCGCTCGCATGAGTGCGGCGTTGACGGCGGCCAAGCAGACGGTTCCACTTTGGTGGAAGCTCGCAGAACTCGACGCGCGCGCCACGGAGCTCCCGCACGCGGTTTTCGCGATGCATTGTTTCTGGGTCGGCCAGGTGCGGCTGGGAGATCTCGCGGGTGTCGCCGACGCGCGGCCCGCGTTCCTCGAGGATCTCGAGGTCGTCGATGTGTGTTATGACCCCGCGCAAATCTCGTTGACTGGATTGATCGAAGCCGCGGATCGTGGGGGCGTCGCGGATCGCGTGTGGGTTGGTACAGATGCCGAACTCGCCGTGGCGCGCAAAGCCATTGGAGAGCGCGCGACGAAACTGGCGGCGGCTGCGAGGTTGGCGCCCGAGTCTGATGACCTGCGTTCGCTGAAGGCGTCGCCGTGGGCGACAGCCGAACTGGTTCGTGCTCAATCCGTGCGGTTCAACGCGGCCCTCGCAGCACATGCGGACGCAGTGCCGCTCGGGCTTTCGCCCGGACAACGCGAGCGCGGACCGAAGGCGGCCCCAAAGGAAGTCAGGTAGATACGGAACCAAGCCCGACTTCGACGCCTTGCTGTCGAAGTCGAGCCTGGCACCGAGTTCTACTTCACGCCAAGCCGCAGCACGGCGATTTCACCCTGGCGGGCGAAATCGATGGCTTCGGCGAGGATGCGCGCACACTCGGCCGGCGCGTGGAAGCCCATCGAGTTCTCGGCCGCTACGTAGTCCGTGCGCCATTGGGCCTGGCGTTGGAATCTTCGCGCGCTCTCCAGTTGAGCATCGGACATGCCTTTGGCGGCCGAGTCGGCGATGGCGTCGATCAGGGTCACGGTCGCGGTCTCCGCCGTGGCCAGCAATTTGGCCGTGCGGTTCTGAATCTGCTCCACGCGATCCTTGATCTCCCCCTCGGGATAGTGGTGGCAGACCTCGCAGGCGCGCGAAACGTTGAGCAGCGGACTGCGCGTCTGGTGGTCGGAGACCTTGACCGCTCCGTCGCGCACGTACGGCATGTGGCAATCAGCGCAGGCGACGCCGCTGCGCGCGTGGATGCCCTGGCTCCACATCTCGAATTCCGGATGTTGTGCCTTGAGCGTCGGCGCGCCGGACTTGGCGTGCTTCCAATCGGACCAGCCGACTTCGTCGTAGTAGCGCTCGGCGTCGTCCATGCGCAGACCGTAGATCCAGGGGTAAGTGACTAGTTTGCCCTCGCCCTTGAAGTAGTACTCGACGTGGCACTGACCACACACGAAGGAGCGCATCTCCTGACGGCTCGCGAGGCGATTGGGATCGTATTCGCCTTCCTTGCCCTCGCTGCGCCAGCGCTCGACGCTCGGCAGGTGCGGCACCTTGGAGTCCGATTTCGCCAGCGCCGCGATTCCATTGAGGAAACCAGGTCGCGTCACGCGCAGGTCCATGGTCACGGGATCATGGCAGTCCAGGCAGGCGACCGGATGCTGCACCAGCTTCGTCGATTCCTCGTAGGGCATCGCGCAGACCTTCTCGAAGCCGGCGAAGAGTTGCTTGCGACCATTGTCGGAGAGGAAAGGCTCCGCCAGTGTCCCCGGCGCTCCGGCTTCGATGCCTGCCTTGCGATAGGCGACGGTGTTCGAGGCGTGGCACTGCAAGCAGGCGCCCGGCTGCTTCTTCTTGGTCACGCGCTCGGTCTCGCGCTGGTCGCTGAGCATGTAGGCGTGACCGCGTTCCTCGCGGTAGTCGATCGCGAAGGCGTATCCGGCGAAGAGCACGCGCAGTCGCGGATCAGAATCGAGCTTCTGAATCGCCTCCGAGCCGCCGTAGTGTGTGCGTTCGATGTCGACTGTGCGCTTGTACGTGTCGAATTGGCGCGGGAAATTCTTGCCCCACTGCACCGGATCGACCGTGGTCTCGTCGATGTCGACGATGCGCAGCACGCTCTCTCGCGCTTCGAGTTTGCGATCGCGGATGTTGCCCAAGAGCGAAAGCACGCCGACGCTGGCCAAGGCAACCAAGGCGAGCAACACAACGAATAGGAATTTCTTCACGCAGTTCTCTTGGGGTTACAGGCGAAGCGCTGGTCAGCGCCTCGGACCATGGCCGACGCCGGAATGACAATGCACGCAGTCAGCGCTGTCTTCGAAGCGCGCGCTGCTGCCGGGGTGCGCGATCTGGCTGACCGTTCCGCTGTGGCAGCGGATGCAGTTCTCGCGCACGTCGAGCAGATCCTTGGGCGTGATGCGGATCGGCTCGTGAAAGTCGTTCAGCGTGAAGCCCTTTGAATGCCGCCAACCATGGTCCATTTTCGCCAGGTACTTGCGCAGGAAATCGTGCGGCGTGTGGCAGTCGTTGCAGGTGGCGTGCGCGTGGTGCGAAGCTTTTTGCCAGCCGTCGTACTGCTCGCGCATCACGTGGCAGTTGACGCAGGCGCGCGGGTCGTCGGAGAGGTAGGCGGTGCCCTCGGCGTAGACGAAGGTGTAGGCGCCCGTGCCCAGAAGAAGCCCAAGGAGTGCCGCCAAGGCTGCGAGCTGCGCGCTGAATCGGCGCTTTCGG